>CACZNY010000113.1 GCA_902782655.1 uncultured Lachnospiraceae bacterium | reverse complement strand
TAACCTATTATAGCAATACTAATATGCCTGTCGGATATGTCTACTCATCGTATTCAGAAACACTCGGCATCCTGAAGGAACTCGGCATCGATGTACGCGCCAAAAGAGAGGCTAAGGATATAGAGTATATGATGAAGGTAAAATATGACGATAACGGCACCGACCTCTCCGAAAGGATAGATGACAAGGCTGAGATAGAAAAGCTTCTCCCTGACCTGGTAGATCAGAATTATGCATCAGTAAACTATGCGGTGTTTGAAGCAGTATTTGATCCCACATATGAGCTGCATTACAGACCTTCAAATCTTCGCGAGGAATACGAAGGCAGCAACATCGAATACTGCGTCATGAAGGTCAAACCGTAGACAGGTCAGACTTCGGTTCCTACGACACTCTCCCACTCCGAAAGGGCAGCATAAAAACTCCCCACGCTGCCCTCCTCTACACTTACATTGAGGAGCTTCTCCATATAAGGAAAGCTCCTCATATTTATTAGAATGGGATTGTCTCTGTAATGCGGAAAAAGCCGCTTTGTAGTCTTCTGAAGATGACGTATCCCGTCCGCATCATACTCGAGGCCGCAGACATGATTATAGATCAGTGACCTGTTGAAATAGTTATGGATGAATACAGCCTCTGCAAGCTCGGGCTCCTTTTTAAGGAATCCCTCTTTCTTAAAAATATCATAAAGCTGCATCCAGGTGATCTCATTATCATGGATATGCTCCTGCTTTTGTGAAAGATTGCTGCAGGTACCCATGGGATTATCAGAATACCGGTGAAGATATTTATTCATCAGATAATAGGTCTTAACATGCATAAGGGCAGGAATGGTAAAACGGCTCTCTTCATCAAAGACACCTTCCGTATATTTCAGATCATGCTTAATGACAAAGTCTCTTCTGTACATCTTGTCCCAGCATCCTCTTTGAGATTTGCCCCCGAAGAAAAGGATTATCCTGTCCGTAATATCTTTTATTTTCAGATACTCATCCTCCAGACCGCTCTCATAATCATTTTCAAGCAGTATGGCATCGCCCTTTCTCTCCTGCTCCTCTATAGATACATCCCTTGAAAGGTATGCCGTTATCTCCGCGCCTGTAGCTTTCGCCTTTTCATAAAGAAGTCCAAGGGCATCCGGCACAAGCCAGTCATCTGAATCGAGATAGGCGATATACTCTCCCGTCGCATACTGAAGAGCCAGATTTCTAGCAGCTCCCTGCTTTACGTTTTCCTCAAGGTTTATCACAAGAATGCTCTCAGGGAATTCCTTCTCCCAGGCATACAGATATTCAGGAGAATTGTCTGTCGAAGCATCATTGATAAGTATGATCTCCAATGGGTCAATCCCTATGCTTTGCCTCACCAGGGAAAGCACGCAGCGGTTAATGTATTTTTCCGTATTATAGACGGGTATGAGAATGCTTATCTTCTTCACGTATCATATACCATCGGGATAAGTCCTTACGATCTCCTCCCAGGCCGCGTTATAGTCTGCAAAATTACTCTCGTCGAGAGGAATATCTATGAGTTTCATTGGTTCCTTGTAAAGCCGCCTTGCCTGCAGGCTTTTATTGTTTTTGAAGTTGGGAAACCATTCCAGGACATTCCGCTGCATCCGCTGCACGGTCTCCAGATCATATGGGATGCCTCTTCCAGTGGCAAATACCAGGGATCTGATAAAATAGTTGATGATAAAAAACCATTCCGCAAGCTCATGGTTTTCCTCCAGGGATCCGTCATTTTTCATTGCATAATAGGTCTCTTCCCAGGTCTTCATGTTATCATCCCTTCGCTTCATATCCCTCATCAGGTTATACGTGGAGCTTATAGGATTCTGATAATATCTGTGAAGATACTCATTAAGAAGGTATATCCTCCTGAAATGAAGATATGCAGGCGTAGTAAAGAGGCTCTCCTCATCAAATACACCCTCCGCAAACTTCAGGTCATATTTCTCGACAAAATCCCTCCTGAAGAGCTTATCCCAGCATCCTCTGAGCAAGGGGCAGTCTCCCATAAAGAAATCAAGTCTTTCCTGCGGATTATGCACCTCTACAAATCTGTCAGGTTTACCGCTTTTAGTCGAAGGATCATCCTCTTCCGGCTGCACATAGGTCTTCTTCGAAAGATAATTAACAATATCCGCGTTATTCTGTCTGGCAACCCTGTATATCTTTTCGAAAGCATTCGGAAGGATCCAGTCATCAGCATCCAGATATGCAATGTATTCGGCACTGCAATACTCTCTCGCTATATTTCTGGCCGCTCCCTGCATTACATTTTCTTCAAGCGGGATCACGATTATGTTTTCCGGATATTTCATTTCCCAAAGGAGGATCTTTCCCAGCGTTGCATCCTTGGAAGCATCGTTTATCAGAATGATCTCAAGATTCTCAATCCCTATTGTCTGCTTCTCAAGGGACTGCATACATCTATCCAAAAACATGGACACATTATAGCAGGGGATGATAACGCTAATCTTTTTCTGAGACACCTTTCGCTTCCTCCAGATTATTTAAAATACAGGACTCCGGATTCAAATACTCTCATGTCCTGCTCACCGGTTATATTAACCGCCACATTCCCGCCCTTTCTCTCGATGTGGCACATTTTGCCGAACACACGTCCGTCGGGTGAAAGTATGCCCTCTATCGCTTCATATGAACCGTTTACATTCCAGTATTCATCCATTGTGATATTACCGTCTGCATCACAGTATCTTGTAGCTATCTGACCGCCAAGCGACAGCTTTTTAAGCCATTCTCCCGAGGCCACGAATCTTCCCTCCCCATGGGATGCAGGATTGACATATACTCCTCCGAGATCAGCTCCTGCAAGCCAGGGCGATCTGTTGCTTACGACCTTTGTATAGACCATCTTTGATATATGCCGGTTTATTGTATTGAATGTAAGAGTCGGAGAATCCTCTCCCTGTGCATCGATTATATCGCCATAAGGGACGAGACCAAGCTTTATTACTGCCTGAAATCCGTTGCATATACCCAACACGAGGCCATCCCTCTTATTAAGGAGCTCCTGTACCGCCTCACGTATTTTCTCATTTCTGAAAGCTGTCGCAAAGAATTTCGCGGATCCGTCCGGCTCATCTCCTGCCGAAAAGCCACCGGGAAACATGATTATCTGTGAATCATTTATCTTTTTCACATACTCTTCTACCGACTCTCTTATCATCCCGGAAGAAAGATTCCCGAACACTCCCACCTCAGTATCGGCACCTGCTGCCTCAAACGCTCTTGCCGTATCGTACTCACAGTTAGTGCCCGGCATAACGGGGATAAATACCTTCGGTCTTGCCGTCTTATGTCTGCAAATATGCACGGAAGGTGCATCCGCCAGCACATCAGGGAGCTTTTCTTTATCCTCCGTGCTCCTGGTCGGAAAGACCTTTTCAAGAGTTTTGTCATAAGCAGCCTGTATATCTGCAAGCTTTATCTTCACCTCACCGTATGTGATCACGGGGCTCTTGACCGTGCGCCCTATCACGCGGTAAGGGACTTTGAGCTCATCCAGCCTTCCGGCACTGACCTCAGCTATGATATTACCGGTCTCAGAAAGGAAGAATTCCTCCGGCAGCATATTCTTATCAAGCGTGGCGCCGATCATATTGCCGAAGGCCATCTTGGAAACAGCAGGCGCTATTCCCTTTTCGTCGAGTGCATAAGCGGATATGATGACTCCTGCTGACACCGCCTTTGTAATGCCCTGATAGAGCTTTGCTGTCTCTTTATATACCGGAAGATCATATTCATCTACCGGTATCGTAAATTTAATGATAATATTTCCGGCCTCCTTAAACTCCGGCGATATCACATCCCCCGCGGATACTGTGTCGAGTGCAAAGGACACCAGAGTAGGCGGTACGTCTATGTCCTCAAAGGTTCCGGACATGGAATCCTTCCCCCCTATGGCGGGCAGGCCGTACTTCATCTGAGCGTCAAATGCGCCCAGCAGCGCTGTGAAGGGTGCGCTCCAGCGTTCAGCATCCTCCGTCATCCTCTTGAAATACTCCTGGAAGGTAAAACGGATCTTCCTCATATCTCCACCGGAAGCCACTATCTTCGCTATGGAATCCGTCACAGCATACACTGCTCCATGATACGGGCTCCAACTGGAAATGAAAGGGTCAAATCCATAGCTCATCAATGTAGCAGCATCCGTCGTGTCCTGATCTGCTGCAGGAAGCTTTGCCGCCATGACCTGTATCGGAGTAGTCTGATATTTCCCGCCATAAGGCATGAGTACCGTCGCTGCCCCGATCGATGAATCAAACATCTCTACAAGTCCCTTCTGCGAGCACTCATTCAGATCAGACACTGTATCAAGCCAGGTCTTTCTTACATCCTTTACGGAGACCATCTCCCTGAAATATGCCGCCTTCTCATCCGGCATGACAACCCTCACATCTGTTTCCTGATGAGCTCCATTAGTATCGAGAAAGCTTCTTTTCAGATCTACTATCGTCTTCCCTCTCCAGGTCATGCGAAGCCGGGGTTCACCCGTGACATGAGCCACCTCTGTCGCCTCAAGGTTCTCCTCACCGGCATATCTCATGAAATCTGACACATCTTTTTCCGACACCACGACAGCCATTCTTTCCTGGGACTCTGATATCGCCAGCTCTGTCCCGTCAAGTCCTGCATACTTCTTCGGCACCTTGTCAAGATCTATATCCAGTCCGGGAGCCAGCTCTCCAATAGCTACTGAGACCCCTCCTGCTCCGAAATCATTACATACCTTTATGAGCTTCGATACCTCCGCTCTCCTGAAAAGCCTCTGCAGCTTCCTCTCTGTAGGTGCATTTCCTTTCTGAACCTCAGCTCCGCAGGTCGTGGTAGATGTCTTTGTATGTACTTTGGAAGCGCCCGTAGCTCCGCCTATACCGTCACGCCCGGTACGTCCGCCCAATAGGATCACTACATCTCCAGGAGCCGCATCCTCCCTTATCACATTTTTTCTCGGAGCGGCGGCGACCACTGCTCCTATCTCCATCCTTTTGGCCACGTAATCGGGATGGTATATCTCATGTACATAGCCTGTGGCAAGTCCTATCTGGTTGCCGTATGATGAATATCCCTTGGCGGCTCCCCTTACAAGCTTTTTCTGGGGGAGCTTTCCCTTCAGAGTCCTGCTGACTGATACAGTAGGATCAGCTGCTCCGGTTACCCTCATTGCCTGATATACGTAGGATCTCCCGGACAGCGGGTCTCTTATCGCCCCGCCGAGGCAGGTGGCAGCTCCTCCAAAGGGCTCTATCTCAGTAGGATGGTTGTGGGTTTCATTCTTAAACATCACAAGCCACTCTTCGGTTCTTGTCTTCCCTTTTCCATCCTTAAGCTTCACCGGAACTATTATTGAACAGGCATTTATCTCGTGGCTCTCTTCCTGATCCTTCAGTTTCCCCTGCCTTTTTAATTCTTTTGCAGCAAGCGTTCCAAGATCCATAAGGTCGATATATTTGTCTCCACCCCTTTCGGCCTGTCTCTTTCCATAGACTTCTTCCCTTACCTGAAGATACTCCCTGAAAGCATCTTCTATAGGCTTCCTGTAATAGCCTTCATCAAAGGTGATATTCTTAAGTTCAGTGGAAAAGGTGGTATGCCTGCAATGATCGGACCAGTATGTATCCAGAACCCTTATCTCAGTGACCGACGGATCCCTCTTTTCATCCTCCCTGAAATACTTCTGTATGTGGCGGAAATCCATTAATGTCATTGCAAGTCCTAAGGAATCGTACAGCTCTTTCAGCTCCCTGTCCTTCATTTCGGTAAAACCGTCAAATGTTTTCACATCATCCGGCTCTTCAAATCTTTCAATGAGGGTTTCGGGTTTTTCCATTCCCGAGAGTCTGGAATCCACAGGATTAATAACATAGCCCTGAATCTTTTTTTCATCCTCCGCACTGAGCTTTCCGCTTATGCAGTACACCTCGGCTGTGCGTATCACACATTTGGAAGAATCATTCAGGAACCGTATACACTGCTCTGCCGAGTCTGCTCTTTGGTCAAACTGTCCGGGAAGAGCTTCTACTGCAAATACAAGATCTTCATTATTTCTCGGAAAATCCTCCTCATAGAGCTCATCTACAGGGGGCTCTGAAAACACTGATATACAGGCCTTCTTATATATCTCCGGCTTAATATCTTCTATATCATATCTAATCAGATATCTTAATCCTTTAATGTCCTGTATACCGACGAAATTAATTATCTCATCCCTAAGCTCCCTGGCTTTTACAGCATACGCCTGTTTCTTTTCCACATAAATGCGCCTGACCATTTCTTTATATTATCCTCCTCTAATATTGACAGTTTATCCTTTCCGGAATGACAATCATTTCTGTACTATCCGGTGATCTGTCTTTACAAAATTGTACATATCCATGAGCCTGACAAGCACGTCCCTGAACACCCCTCTTTCCGTGGCTTCTATCCACCTTACACCCTTATATCTGCCTTCAAGCACATATCTGGACAGTATCCCGCGCAGCAGATCGATATCCTTGAGTTTTGCATTTTTTATGGCTTTCTTCTCATCTGCTTCCGTGGAAATACGGTATTGTCTGTATTTATAAATATAATTGGGATCCATAAGAGATGTCCTGGCGGCCTCTCTTGTAAATGCCAGCAAGGTAGAATCATACACGGGAAATTTCAGGTTGCTCTCTCCCTGCTCGCCATTATACTTTGAAGCAACATCATCGCCCTTCTTATTCTCGAAATACTGGATGTATTTTGACAGTTTAAGGATATCTCCTGAATATTTTTCAGTCAGAAGCTCGGCGTAATTCTCGCCCTCGTACATCAGATCATTCATGATTCATCCCTTTCGGTCTGGTTCCTTTATTTTCCCAGAAACTCCCTCTGATACTTCAGCTCATCCGGAACAGCCGCCCCGGCTTTTTCTATCTTTGTATACACTATATCCATAAGCCGCAGCTTCTGAGCCAGCTTTATGTCGTATCTCTCTATAAGCTTTTGGTATGCCGGGCTTGAAACCTGCAGCCTTTTTCTTATTTCCTTTGAAAAAGGGCAGAACCTGAAAATAATATCCCGTGACACTTTATTAAGCCTCAATGATCCTGCGCTCTCATAGACTACATAATTCATGTAATCAGAAACAAATACCGCCTTTGATGAGTTTCTTGCAGACTGAAGCTGTGCTTTTATCTTCTCCCTGAGATCAGGTGAAAGATCATGATTCTTCCTGTAAAACTGGAGGTAATCACAGAACAATGAAGTAAGCGAAGGAGTAGTTACATCGTTCCAATGTACCCCCTGCTCTCTCCTGCACATCTCCCATCGGAACTCTCCCGTAAGCCTCAACACATGAGAGCTGGCCTCCTTATCCAGGAATATGGGCATCATCATACGTCCGGGGGTGTTACGATGAGCGCCGGATATCTCCTGCCAGAGCGCAGATCTTGTGCCGCCATTCGGCATAAGGATGATGTAGGGCAGTATCTCGGTATCAATAAACTCCCTCGTCACGCCTATGTCTGTATTCGAAAAAACTATTTGTCTTGTAAAGCAGCTGAAGTCAATGCTCCGGATCATATTCAGCGCGTCATGCACCGCTTTATATGTCGTTATGCTGGCAGCGGGAGGTCTGAGTGAGCTCTCCTCCGTAAAAACCGGTATGTATGTAGATATTCGTCCATAAGTCATACGGCTCCCCAGCTTAAGGAAGTTTTGTATCTCGAAGGAAACCTTGGCTTTCCTGTCATTTGCAAGCCGCTTCATTTCCTCCATTTTTATTTCCCCGTCATCATATTGCTGCTTCAGATACTTCGGAAATTCCATATCGAATTCATTTTTGGACGGCTCAACCTTACCGTCAAATATGAGTTTAAGCCATTCATAGGCTGTGACCACATTCCCCTCGGGATCGGACTCATATGACGCTGCCAGTTTCTCCAGAACCTCAGTATTTGCTGCTCCGGCAAGTGTCTCATCCACGAAGCCGAAATACAGGAACATCTTTATGACGACAGGAATATTCTTATCCATAAGGCTTCTGAAAAAGGCTCCCTCATACATAATAAAGAAGGTCTCGGTTATCTTTCTTCTCATAAGCCTCACGTTATCTTCAGTAGAGCTCTTATCGGGAAGCGCTGTATACTCCGCTATAAGCTTTTTGAAATTTTCTGCCCTTTCTTCATCCAGGTCAGAATACTCGATGATCTGCGGCAGGGCATCGATCACCCTCTCCCTGACAGCCTTCCTTACGGTTTTTTCGCCCGGTTCAGACTTTGTGCCTTCAGCCATTTTGTCCGCGATGTCATCTTCATCTACACCGCTGTCCTCTTCTCCGGTGTAGCCATCGTCCAGATTCTGCGTCTCTTCTCCAATAGTCAGATCATCACGGGATTCCATCTGAGTATCATATTCACTTTTCTTCTCAATAAGCTCCTTCAGGATCGGTGCCAGTTCCTGAAGATATTCATAGGCATAAAGAACCGTCCCTGTACAGAATGCTATGTCTTTTGAAGGAAGAAGTCTTGTGACGGATCTGAAATAATCATTTTTCCAGGTATTCAGATTATACTTAAGCTTCTCCTGACCCCCGAGCATATCAATAAGTTCCCTGCATGCTTCTATATGTTGGGCTGTCTTCTCAAACATTCCACGGACTGCATTCATGGCTCCGTTTGTGATCAGGGGTGTGATCTGTGGATTTCCCTTAAGTATCGCCCGGAGATTATCCTCGTTATGATAGGAATATGAGACAATCATAGAATCCTCTTTCGCCTCATAGTCAAACCTGTACTTTTGTCCGGGAGTCTCATAGAGTCCGATAATGGATCCATATGGTATCTCCAGCGCCACACTTCCGGAGGTGGCAATAAAAGAGCCCTTAATTACTATCTCGAGCTCATATACCCTCTCACTGGTCGCATGTAAGATTTCACCGGATTGTACAGCCTGTTTTCCCATAAGATAAATAATACCATAATCAGAGTTTTTTTGATACAATGTAAGAAATGAATTACAAAGCAAAGGAGTGTTCGAGATGGCCGATTTTTCAAAATTTGAAAACATAGAAATCCTTACTCACCCGCTTATTCAGCATAAAATAAGTCGGCTTCGTTCCAAATCCACCGGAACTGCGGAATTTCGCAAGCTTATACATGAGATCGCCATGCTGATGGGCTATGAAGCCCTGCGTGATCTGGAGCTGGAAGATGTCGAGATCGAGACTCCCCTCGAAAAATGCATGTCTCCAATGATTAAAGGAAAAAAACAGGCTATAGTACCGATCCTGAGGGCAGGACTCGGAATGGCAGACGGTCTGTTAAATCTCCTGCCCAACGCAAAAATCGGACATATCGGACTCTACAGAGACGAATCCACGTTTAAACCTCATGCATATTACTGCAAGCTGCCCAGCCCTATAGAAAAAAGAACCATAATAGTAACGGATCCCATGCTTGCCACAGGAGGCTCCGCAATAGATGCCATCAATCTCATCAAGGAGAGCGGCGGCAAAAAAATCAAGTTCATGTGCATAATCGCTGCCCCTCAGGGATTGAAGGCACTTAGCGAGGCTCATCCGGACGTGAAGATCTATGTCGGCCACGTGGACCGGGAATTAAACAAGGATTCCTACATCGTTCCGGGACTTGGCGATGCCGGCGACAGGATATTCGGAACGAAATAATATCAATCGAGCAGGTCTTCCTGCCCGATCATCACTTTAACCGTCAAATGTGCACTCGTTAAGACACGGAGCCCGTTTGAAGTCCCTATTCCGAACAAACGAAACGCAGGGTTTCAGCCCTGCGTTTTCTTTAATCTACAACTACCCCTTTTTTCAGGATAATATTTGCATATAAAGCAGATTCGCCCGTTTGGATGACAACCGAAGAGTGTTCTTTGGTCTTATCATAGAATTCCCATTTATCTATCTCTTCAAAACAGGCATCTCCTCTCTTATCGTACTTTCTCACAATTTCCTTGTAAGTATCCCATATAGGAGTCTCCACTGTATCTCCCTTAACGACAGCCATAAGCGTCACGGGATGATCCACATAGGTATCAAGCGGGAAGACCTGCAGTATTGCATCCAGTATTTCCGGTACGCCATGCCCGTCCATGCGGATGACCTTTTTCCCATAGGTCGTTCCCGGAAAATTTCCGTCTCCGATAGTCAGCTCATCTGTATGACCCATTTCACAAAGTATCTTTAAGAGCTCGGGAGGCAGGATCTTTGGAATTCCTTTTAACATATTCTTTGCTCCTTATGAACAGTGGCTCCCTCCGAAGAGAGAGCCACCGGATTAAAAACTTTTGTATGTATCAGTCGTAGAGGTTAGGTGCGATGGTAGGATCATCCATATTGGAAGCATCATACCAGTAACCTGCTGTGGGGAAGTCCTCTACCTTGTCACCGTTTGCTGCCATTGTCAGTGCATATATTGCATAGTAACCCATCATAAGAGGAGACTGTGTAACTGCACCATACATTGTGCCGTCAGATATAGCACC
>CACZNY010000112.1 GCA_902782655.1 uncultured Lachnospiraceae bacterium | reverse complement strand
GGCATCCACATTGAAGGCTCCTGCCCTTGTATAATACTGATTTGATCCGTCTGATACTATGAAAAATGAATCTCCGGTGATACGGATATCGAAGGGGCTTCCGGTGCTCTGGGCTGAGCCTGAGGTCCTGATATTTGTAGAAATGGAGCCTGTGGATACACCGAGACCTATCTGCTTGGCGTTGACACCGGCACGTCCTGTGGCTGCGTTTGCGCCGGAGGCGTTCTGGGTGGTCTGATAGAGCAGATCCTGGAAGGTCACGGAGCTTGACTTATATGCCACTGTGTTTACGTTTGCTATATTATTACCTATTACATCCATTCTTGTCTGGTGTGTCCGAAGTCCTGCGACGCCGGAGAAAAGTGATCTCATCATAAGGCATTTACCTCTTTCTTATTCTTAAACTGATTGTTTACCAAGTACTCTTTAAGTCTTTTTTTGTGATCATTGTATCATAGTCAGGCTATGACTGCCCCGTCTATGTTTGTGAAAATATTTTTGTCATTATTGGCAGGATCCATGGCTGTGACTACCGTCCTGCTTCCTGTGTTTACGATGAAGGCCAGATCGTCTACCATGACCAGGGAGGAATCAATGCCCTTGCTCTCCGCCTCCTCCGTTCCCTTCGTAAGCCTTTTCAGCTGATCGTCCGAAAGCTCGATATTCCTGTCATAAAGTCTTTCAGCCGCATGCTTTGAAAATCTGACATTCACCGTGCCGTAAAGATCCTCACTCTTCTGATTTAAGATCTCTGCGAAGCTCCTGCCGTCTGCCGTCTGTCTTCCGCCCTTTGTCTCAGATGCCTTGGAAAGATATGCGGCAGCCGCCTGCTCTAATGAAATTCCGTTTGTGTTTATCTTCATGATTCCCACCTCATCCTTGAAGCTTTCAGGAATTTTCCTCTTCCGTATCTTCCGTGATGGCCTTCACTGCCGCGTCCTCATCCGTCTCCTCCGAAGAGTCTGATTCCGCCCTTGATTCCTGAACTCCGCTCCCGTCCAGATCCACTCCGAGCATCCTGTACTGCGCAATGAGCTCTCCGAGCTTTGCTTTGGCGTCATCCTCGATGAAGCTCCTTGAATACTCATCCATGCTCATATAGGAGGCATAGAGTGAGGATACCTGAGTCTCAAAGGCGTCCTTATTGCTGTTTGTGATAAGCGACGGATTCGGAAGGTCATTGATGGCCTTGGTCCATGCGTTCGCAAGATTGTAGGCACCTGCATAGGTGTCATCCCATATCTTGGATACCTCATCAAGCCCGTACTGATCTCCGTCTATGGTGAGATAGGTCTTGGAGCCTGACTGTGATACGAACTGTACCGAGCCTGTCTTCTCCGTCGTCACTCCAGTCACGGAGTCGGTCTTTGTTGCGGTAACGACCTTTCCTATAAGTCCCGTAGCCCTCTGCAGATCCACGCTCTGGCTCATGTTATTCATGGCTTCAAGTGATGAGAACTGAGCGAGCTGTGAGACATATTCCGTATTCTCCGTGGGCTGCATGGGATCCTGATATTTCATCTGAGCCACAAGGAGCTTTAAGAAGGCCTGCTTGTCAAGGTCGTTCTTTGCTGTGTTTTCCTCTGTCTTCTTCTGCTCGGCTGTCTTGTATGCGCTGTTTGTTATATCGCCGTTTACGATTGAAGCATCTACTGCCATATCCTTATCTCCTCTTTTCTTTCCTTGTGATACAACGCATAGCTTCGTTGCTTCGCACCTTCCGCTATGCTGCAGCCATTCGGAATCCGCACTATCGTGCTGCTTCCTCATGTCTGTTCGGCTCTTATGCTCCAAAGCTCTTTTGCACATGTGCAAATCGCTTTGTAGCATACTCGCCTTGTATCACGCCATGTAGTCTACGGAGTTTCCGTTAGCCGCCATCATATCCCTGGCTATCCTTTCCTCTTCGGTGATCTCCCCGCCGTCAATACCGGGGATTTCATCATCACCGAGGTTAATGCTCCTGGTCCTTCTGGCTCTGCCGCCGGGCTGCTCGGAGGCTGCACCTGACTGTCCGCCTCCCATAAGGTTCTGCTCAAACTCGTGGCTTGCTACTGTCACCTCTACGCTTTCGACCCTTACTCCCCTCTGCTCCAGGGTTTCCTTAAGCTCTGCAAGCCTTGTTTCAAGGGCTGCCTTTACCGATGCATTCTCTGCTTCAAACTGCGCCGTGAGCTGTCCTGCCTTTGATACGAGCTCTACGTTCAGTCTTCCCAGACTCTGGGGATGAAGCTGCATCTGAAGGCTCTGGGTCTCATTGTCTATCACTGCCCTTATCTGCGAGCCTATCTGTCTTATAAGCTCCATCGCATCCGCCATGGTGCCTCTTTGCATTCCGGCTTCCGTGCCTGTTATGGCTTCAAGTGTATTCTCAACTGCCGTGTTGAGATTCTGCATAAATATGTTATTGTTGTGTGCTGTCATATCGGCGCGGGCTTCCGTATGTCTTGCCCTGCCTGTCGATCTGAAGATGTCCTCGGGTGATGCCTTGCTTTGATCCTGATCCTCCGTCTGATCTCCGCCTGTCATGGCGTTTTGCGTACGCCTGTCTTCCACCCTGACATTAAGACTGACCTCCTGTCCGCCCTTATTCTCATCGGATATCCTTTCGGTCCTATCCGGCTGAGCCTCTGTCTGGTTTACGGCTTCCGCTGGGGTCCTTACCGTATCTCTTTCGGGCTTCAAGTCTGCTTCGTCTTTTATGACTTCCAGATCTTTTGTGTTCTCCGTTGTTGTTTTTTCCGGGTTCGGAGAAACTACTTCGTATTCAGTTGTGTCTGTTTCTTTTTCGGCAAAGGTGTTTTTCAGCTCTTTGAATTCTTCGGGGGTCACATCAAGCTTCTGTATGAGGTCTGATGTTACTTCCCTTACCGTGCTCTGCAGCTCCCTGACCATCCCTGACAGTGCATCATCTGCTACTATGTCCACGGGTGTTACCTCATTGACTGCCGCCACTATGTCTGTCATGGCTTTGGGATCGATGAGATCCGCCATTGTGAGCCCTAAGGTTTCCATCACCTGTGCGAGCTCCTCATCCGTGATACCGAGTTTGTCCTTTATCGTATCCTTTACGGTCTCGACCGCTTCCTTTATTTCGGTATCTGTCTTTGCGTCATCCCTGACTGCTTCTTTCTTTTCGGTCTTTGTTGTTTCCCTGACGTTTTTGTCGTTCTGTCCGGATGAATCTTTTTTTACGTCCTGTGTGTCCTTCGGCTTTGCAGCCACGGCTTCTTTTGCTTCCTTTGGAGCTTTGATATCAGCCCTGATATCCTTATCCGGTGCTTTAGTCCTTGCCGCGCTGTCTGCTATGCTCAGCACGTCCATGAAACTCTGATCTTCTTTTCCTTCGCCTTTTGCCTTGAATGAAGTAATTTCCGCTCCCCCCGCCGGCATTGCCACCGGTACGTTCACATTAGGGGTTGTCAATTTCATCCTCCTTTCGTTATATGAATTTACACTTTACATACTCTATATCGGAGATAGTGCCCCCAGACTTAACCCCCGAAAGCAGATTTTATTGCTGCAGTCCGGTGATCCGTCTGACCACAGGGCTGTAATCTTTTATTCCGTATCCGGATCCATGATCTCTGTAATGTTTCCTGCAAGGTCGGCATCCAGCTTTCCTATCTCGGCAAGAATGCTTCCCCTTGCATCCGCCTTCATGATCCCCAGGATCTTCGCCGAAAGCTCGAGGTCATTCTTCAGCGGGTTGCTGTTAAAGATGACGGCGGCATCCTTGGCCTTCATCTCTGAGTAAGCCTTGGCATAATCCTTGATCTCAGCGCTGACCTCCTCCTGCTTCACCACTTCCTTGTAAAGGATCTCCGCATTAGTCGGATCGATCTCCTCATAATACTTTCTGTATTCCTCTAT
>CACZNY010000111.1 GCA_902782655.1 uncultured Lachnospiraceae bacterium | reverse complement strand
TAGTCCGCCGCCCCGTTAAAGATGTCCATGGTCTCTTTTAAATTCGGATCCCTGTAGGATACAAAGTAGGAATCACCGTATCTCGCAAAGGAGCTCATGCACCCGTAGGCTCCGCCCTTTACCCGGACGTTCATCCAGAGATAATCGTATCCCATGATGACCTTCAATACCTTGAGGGCGCCGCTATATTTTAAGCCTGCTCTGGTGAAGTCCCCTGCAGCTGCCACGTACTGCACCTGTGATGCGGTGCGGATACCCTCGCTTACAGTGGTAACTTCGAATCCATCACTGACATCCTCTGCCGGATCATCATTCAATGTTCCTGCATATTTACTTCCAAGGCTCTTAAGGGTTTCCAGGCTCTCCCGGTCTCCCGTCAGATCAAAGGACAGGATGTCCTTCCTCAGGATCAGTCTCCTGACAGTCTCAAGTTTTTCCCTGAGGTCATCAAATACATTGTCCAGATCCTCTATAATGCCGGAGATAAAGTCATAGAAGAATACTCCTCCGGTCTTCTCCGCAAAATCAGCTGTTGCGGACAGATGGGCGGAAGCCCTGACAGCTGCAGTGATATGCCCTGCGGAAACAAGCTTATCGGAAAGACGGCTCTTCATCATGGAGAGCACCTCGGAAACACGCTTTTTATCCGAAAGATCCGATGTTTCAAGGATCTCCGGTATTATCTTAAAGGCAAAATCCTCACTTTCCTTAAGATACCGGCCCTGGGCCTCTATAAAGCACAGCGGATCGTTCTTTTTCCCGTTTTGCTGGTAACTTCCGATACTGAAGAATATACCGCCGCTATGGAGATTTATCTCATTATTGAGATCCAGATAGCTGTGATCCTTTGTATTAAGCTGTCCCATCAAGGATACAAAAAGCGCCGCATAAGGGATAAGGTCCTTCGGAAGCTTCTTAAGCTCAAATTCAAAGTTCAGATAGCTAATGCCGTTGGTAAAGATATCATGGAACAGATAATCCGTGTTCCCCTCTCTTATAAGTTCATTATCAAATCCCTCAGCCTTTTTCTCAAGATCCTCTATTTTAAGCATGGGGATTGTCTTAAGTTCTTCCTCGGTGCTTGGTTCATCCTGGTATTTCTTAAGGGCCGCGGTTTCCTTAATAAGTTCCTCTATCTCCTTTTCGGATAGGCTGTCCTTAAATTTCTTTAAGCGCTCCGCCGCTTTTGCTTCCTTCCTGGCAGTAAGTCCCTTTTCCGGCTTTAATACCACAACAGAGGAAAAGCTGTTATCTATAAGGTATCTCTTTATAAGATCCTCAAAATATCCCTTTTCAACCTCCTCCTTCAGCTTCTTAAAAACATCATTGGATTCGATGTGGATAAAGGGCTTGTCATCATCATATAGCCAGCTGTCGAGACTCTGAAGACCATACATCAGACCCCTTGGGTATGAGCCGAAATCAGCTTCACGGTATCTGAACTCAAAGATATTGATAGCTGCAAGAAGGGCCTTTTTATCCAGTCCCTTTTCAACCTCGGAATTCAGTACCTCTGAAACGGTATCAAGGAATTCCTGTTTTTTCTCAATATCGGATTTTTTTATAGTTACGGAGAACACAGGCTGGAGTATGCCGTTATCGTATCCTCCGTCCACATCCTGTCCGATCCCCCGGTCTAAAAGCGTCTGGGAAAGAGGCGCTCCGGGAACATCGAGAAGGGCATAGGACAGTATCTGGAAAGCGATATAGATTTCCGGATCCAGATTGTCCCCTATGACATAATTTAAGGAAATATAGGTATTCTCCTTCTCATCATCCTCCTCTGTGATGGAATAGCTCTCTTCGATGTAGTTCTGTTTTTTGAAGGGCTCCTGTTTCTTAAGGGCGCTGTCGATCTCCTCAAAGGAATAGTCCTTTAAGTATTCCCTGTCCAGAAAATCCAGTGCCTCGGCCATATCGAGATCGCCGTAGAGATAGATATATGAGTTTGAAGGGTGATAATACTTTTCGTGGAGCTCCTTAAACCTTTTGTAGCTTAAGTCAGGGATATGCTCCGGATCACCGCCGGAATCAAGGGCGTATCTGGTATCCGGGAACAGGGATCTGTTTATGGCATGCCCCAGGACATCATCGGGGGATGAGTAGGCTCCCTTCATCTCGTTATAGACCACACCGTTAAAGATTATGGGCTCCTCCGGAGAATTGATCTCGTAATGCCAGCCCTCCTGCTTAAAGATCTCCTCCCTCTTATAGATATTGGGATGGAGCACCGCATCCATGTAGACATCCACCAGATTCTTAAAGTCCGCCTTATTGGTGCTGGCAACGGGATAGACCGTCTTATCCGGATAGGTCATGGCGTTAAGGAAGGTATTGAGGCTTCCCTTGGCAAGTTCAATAAAGGGATCCTTTACAGGAAACTTGTCCGAACCGCAGAGCACCGAATGCTCCAGGATATGGGGTGCCCCGGTGCTGTCCATGGGCGGGGTCCTGAAGCCGATATAGAAAACCTTATTTTTATCGTCATTTTCAAGGAGCATGAATCTGGCCCCGCTCTTTTTATGCTTTAATCTGTATCCTGTGGAATGAAGATCCGGGATATCCCTTTTTTCCAGCAGATCATAGGAATCCTTTATCCTGTTAAAATCCATTTATTTCTAACCTTTCTTTTAATGCATGTATACCAAAAGTCACATTTTGATTAAATCACACTGCAGATGAAAGATAATCCATCATCTCATCATAGATCTCCACTCCCGTGTTGTAGCCATGCTGGTAAAAGCGGTCAAGATTATCTGTGTTCATCTCTATCCTTCCCACCGGCTTCTCTGTGGGCCTTATCACAAATACCCGGCCTTCTCTTTCAAGCCTTTCCAGTATGTCCAGCTGTCTGTTATAGACCTTGGGGCGCTTAATGCAGGCTTTTACAAGCATGGGCTCATTTTTGTATACCCTTTTCACCAGCTCGTTTGTCTTGGACTTAAGCTTTTTCCTGTAGCCCATTTCCCTTGTGAGGATCACCACCACCTTCTTATAACCCAGCATTATACTGCGGCCGTAGGGAATGGAGTCGGATAAGCCTCCGTCCATATAAAGGCCTCCGTCCAGATACACGAAGGGCGCCATAAGGGGAAGGGTGGAGGAAGCCCTGCATATATCAAGGATACGGTCATTATCCTTATTATCGCTTAAGTACTCGGCTTTTCCGCTGCGGATATTTGTCACCACCATCTCGCATTTCATGCCGCCGTTCTTAAAGGTATCAAAATCAAAGGGGAAGGTTTTGTATGGAAATTCATTAAAGGGTCTGTCCATGTTGTAGAAGTACCCGGTCTTTATAAAATTTCCGAAAGATATGGACCTTAGTTCCTTTTCCCTTACGATAAAGGTGTCTCTGGATCTCCCGGGCTGATCCGACGCATAATCAAGGGCGTTGCAGGCACCAGCGGAGACTCCAACAACATAGGGGAAATACAGCTTCCTTTCCATAAAGTAATCGAGGATACCTGCTGTGAAAACTCCTCTGGAGCCGCCTCCCTCCAGCACAAGGGCAGCGTTTTC
>CACZNY010000110.1 GCA_902782655.1 uncultured Lachnospiraceae bacterium | reverse complement strand
TCCCAGCACTATCACATTCTTGCCGTTCACCTGTATGTCAAGCTTGTCAAGCTCCCTCATGAAGCCTGAGAAATCCGTATTATATCCCCTGTAGCCTCCCCTTATCCTGGAAAGTGTGTTTACCGCTCCGATATCAAGAGCCGCATCATCAAGCTCGGTCACATACTGCATGACCTCTACCTTGTGAGGCACGGTCACATTAAGCCCCTCTATCCCCAGGGCATAGGCGCCCTCCACGGCCTCCTCAAGCCTCTTGGCTCTGACCTCAAAGGGGACGTAGACCACATTGTCACCAAGCTTCCCGGCAAGCCTGTTGTGTATCGCGGGACTCCCGGTATGCTCTATGGGATCCCCGATAAGCCCCAGTACCTTTGTGTTTCCGTTTATAGTATTCATAAAAGCTCCTTTACGCTGTTTTTCCTGCAAAATAATCTGTATATGGCGACTATGAGCGACTCAGGAATCCTTTTAAGGTGTATCTGTATCTCTTCGTGCCGCGCTATCCTTTTCACCATTATGCTCTTTATCCCTGCGTTATTCGCTCCCCAGATATCCGTGATAAGCTGATCGCCTACGCAGAAGGTGGTCTTACGGTCCGTGCCCATTTTTTCCATGGCTCTTAAATAACCGGAAGCCCTGGGCTTTCCCGCCTTATATACATATTCACAGCCCACAGCCTCGGCAAAAAGCCTTACTCTGGGCTCTTTGTTATTGGACACTACGGCCGCCCTGAAGCCGATCTCAAAAAGGCGCTTAAAAAGAGCCGCAGATCTGTCTGTAGCAGGCTGGTTATGCTCTACAAGCGTATTGTCAATATCAAATATTATACCACGATATCCCTTCTCCCACAGATATTGATAATCTATGTCATAGGTACCGCTGCACAATGCATAAGGGAAAAATCTCATATCTTATATGATCGAACGCCCTGCTTTTGGCAGGGCGCTTCTTCAGGAATTATTAAGCACTTTTTTCAGTTCGTCCACAAAGGTGTTCACATCCTTAAACTCTCTGTAGACTGAAGCAAAACGCACATAAGCCACAGCATCCAGATCCTTGAGCTTATTCATGATCAGCTCTCCGATGACGGAGCTTCCGATCTCACGCTCCTCCAGCTCGTATATCTCCTTCTCGACCTCATCTATCATAAGACCGATCTTCTCAGCTGATACAGGGCGCTTGTGGCAGGCACGGAGTATACCGCGCTCCATCTTTTCCCTGTCGTAGGTCTCTCTGTTATTATCCTTCTTTATAACTATAAGTGGTATGGTCTCCACTTTTTCATAGGTTGTAAATCTCTTACCGCATTCATCGCAGACTCGTCTGCGTCTAATGGAATTATTCTCCTCAGCGGGTCTTGAATCAATGACCCTGATATTTTCATGGCCGCAAAAAGGACACCTCATTTATCCACCTCTTTATCTCAATGACGTTTCAGGAAATCCGGAATATTAATGCTCTTGGGCTCTACCCTTCCAAGGGCAGGCTGGTCAAGCGATATGGACGGATTGGCTGAAGGTCTTGAAATGGGTTGCGAAGGCATGCCTGAGCCATATCCCTGACTGCCAAGGCTTGCCGTACCTCCGGTGCCCAGAACCTGCACATTGTCAGTCTGCGGAGCTACAGGCCTCATGCCGCCGAGACCGCCCAGACCCCCGACTCCTCCGGCGCCTGTAAGTCCTCCTGCGCCAAAGTTAAGCCCGCCTGTCATGTTTCCGGCGAAAAGATTCGGCGCCTTTGGCTTCTCCGGCTGCTGCATCTCGGAAGCATCCCGGAGTCCGGTAGCTATTACCGTAACCGATATGGTATCATCTCCCGGTTCTCCAGAGTTATCAGTACCGAATATAACCTCGGCTTCATCATCTATGAGATTATTGAGGAAATCGGAGATCGAATATACATCCTCATTTGTGACAGTACCGGTAATGTTGTATATAAGGTTCTTTGCGCCGTCAAGCTTCGTATCAAGCAGCGGATTCTCCACAGCCTTCTTGACGGCATCCATTGCCCTGCTCTCTCCTTTGCCGGAGCCCATGCCGATATGAGCGACTCCCTTGTCGTGCATTGTCGTGCGCACGTCTGCAAAGTCAACGTTCATCAGAGCCTCGCCGGTGATAAGATCTGTGATCCCCTGTACCGACTGCTGCAGGACTTCATCGGCCTTTTTGAAGGACTCCTCGAAGGGAAGCTTGGGATCGAGCTGACGGAGCTTGTCATTGGGGATCACCGTATATGTGTCCACGCTCTCGGCAAGACGCGCTATTCCCATCTCTGCCTTTTTCATTCTGCCTCTGGATTCGAAGGAGAAGGGTTTTGTCACTATGGCTGTAGTAAGGATACCCATATCCTTGGCTGCCTTCGCTATGACAGGTGCAGCTCCGGTACCGGTTCCTCCGCCCATGCCGCAGGTAATAAAGACCATGTCATAGCCCTCTATGCGGCTCTTTATCTCTTCTATGGACTCCTCTGCAGCCTTCTCTCCCCTTTCGGGATCCGCACCCGCTCCGAGCCCCTTGGTCAGCTTCTGCCCTATCTGAACGTAATTCGGAGCTTTGCAGCTTCTAAGATCCTTCAGATCAGTATTGACTGCCATAAGCTCGACGCCTCGTATACCTACATCGACCATCCTGTTCAGAGCATTGTTTCCGGCTCCGCCGACTCCGATGACCATGATCTTGCATGCGTACTCAGCAGCATCAGATTTCATCTCAAACACAACAATTCCTCCTCAAAACCCTTCCGTATAATCCCTGCATCCCGTTAAAGGCTAACTTACATAATAACTTCTTAGTAAAAATTACGCAAGACAATTTTCAAAAATCTTAATCCCCTGCATCAGGCGCTCAGCTGTCCCGCTCAAACGTCACATACCCCTCATCCTTATCCACCGAATAATTCTCCAGATGAAGCTCACCCGAAAGATTTCTTATGGAATCCAGCACACTCTTCAGCTTCATCATCTTCTCATCTATATTGTCCATATTCCCGAGCAGCACCCTCGCATTGCCGAAATAGAGCGTAACATTAAGGCTGTCATCGAAATATATCCTGTCAGGCTTTATCTCATACTTGTCAAAGAGCTGTGTCAGAGAAAGTATGGTGGAAAAAACCCCGTCATTCTGCACCGGAAGCGGCTCGTAAAGCACACACTCGTCAAAGCCGAGCCCCGTGACATAGGGTATGTCGGGCACTGCCTCGGTGGAGGACTCGACTATGATACCGTTCCTGTCAAAATACATATATCTTCCGAGATATTTTACATATCCCGCGATGGCCTTTTCATAGACATTAATGGTCACCGACGTCGGCGAATCTATGGAGACATCCATCCTTTCTATAAAAGGGATATCCTTCACGGATCTGCCGTTATATCTTAAGTAAAGATACAGCGAATTATGTCCGAGAGGTCCCTTAAGGACCATCTTTTCTATTTCCTTTTCGGTATAGTGGTCGTTTCCCGTAACGGAAACCTCCTCCACGCCGAAATACTCCCATGCTGCAGCGCCTGCAATGATCAGCACAACCGCTATGATCAGGGCAATCAGCGGCCTCCTGTCACTCATATCAGTGCATCCTGATCCTTCTTGACACCGAGAGAGCCATGCCAACCTCAGCCAGCAAAAAGACTGAGGACGATCCCCCGTATGAAATAAAGGGCAGCGTTATGCCTGTATTAGGCAGCACATTTGTGACCACGGCTATATTCAGCACCACCTGCAGCGCAAAGTGCGTCATGACTCCGGTGACTATGAGCGAGCCGAAAAGATCCGGCGCATTGGTGGCTATCATGAGCAGATGGTAGATGAGCATGATGAAAAGCAGTATCACCGCAAGCGCTCCGAACATGCCAAGCTCCTCACATATAATGGAAAAGATCATATCGTTCTGTGCCTCAGGGACGAAGCCGAGCTTCTGGGTACTCTGTCCCAGTCCCTTTCCAAGCACTCCTCCGGAGCCTATGGAATAAAGAGCCTGAAGCGTCTGGAAGCCCTTTCCCGAGGCATATTCCTCCGGATTGAGCCAGGCCTTGATCCTTCCCAGCCTGTAGGACACGGCAGAGGCATCGGGTATCACGTTATGGGCTATGATAAATACGATAAGGGCAGCCAGACCTATCATCACTCCGGCGAAAACTATATACGGAGCACTGTTGGGGCTCGCCACAAAAAGCATTATATACACTATGCCGAAAATGATTATGGCCGAGCTCAGATTATCCGTTATGCCGTAGACCATAAGAGCCGGTACTGCCGCAAGCATCATGGTATATGCTATACCTTTAAGATGCTGCACTCTTTTCAGATTGCCGCTCACATAAGCCGCAAAAAAGAGTATCAGTCCGGTCTTCGCGACCTCGGCAGGCTGAAGCGACATACCCAGGTTCAGCCATCTTCTTGCGCCGTTTATCGTCATCCCGAGAGGTGTCAGCACAAGCACTATCAGCACTATGGATACAAAGTAGGCAGGCCATGCATACTTCCTGTACCTGTGGTAATCTATCCTCGAGAGCACCACCATTACCACCAGTCCGATTATGGTCGCCTGCAGCTGCTTCATGAGATAATAATTGGCCTTTTCCCCCGCCCTTATAGCGGAATAAGCGCTTGCGGAATAGATCATAATCAGACCGAATACCACAAGGAAAAGCACGATAAAGATAAGGCTTCTGTCAGCATTACCCGTAAGCTTTTCCTTTTTCCGGGGTCTCACCCGTCTTAAATGTCGGACGGCCTCCATGGATTACTCCCTGATCCCGTTAACAAGATCCTTGAAGATCCTGCCTCTTTCCTCGAAGTTCGTAAACATCCCCCAGCTCGCGCAGGCAGGCGATAGCAGCACTGCATCTCCGTTTTGCGCAAGCTCTGATGCCTTTTCCACGGCCTCCTCCATGGACGACACCATGACTATATCATTGAAGCCGTGCTTTTTTGCGCACTCCGCTATCTTTTCAGCGGTCTGTCCCAAAAGCACAAGATATCTCACCTTCCCGTCGAAGGCATCTATCCATTCGTCATAAACGGATTTCTTGTCAAACCCTCCTCCGATAAGGACGGTCTTCTTTTTCATTGCCTTTATTCCCTTGATGGCAGCGTCCGGATTGGTACCCTTGGAATCATTGAAATAATCAACTCCGCGCACCGTCCTCACATACTCTATCCTGTGCTCTACCGCCTTAAAGGATCTTATGGTATCTCTTATCAGCTCCATCGGGATCCCGTAGGCATAGGTCATTCCTACAGCAGCCATTACGTTTTCGTAGTTATGAGTACCCATGAGGAGCATGTCATTTACATCTATGACAGGGATGTCATTATACATTATCATATCCCCGTCCATGTGCAGGACATCGCAGCCCGTCTCTTTTGCTTCATCATATGAAAGCCTGGTAAAGTAGATCACCCTGCAGCCGGCCCTGCTGCCGAAATCCCTGGTATAAGGATCGTCAAAATTCAGTACAATGACATCGTCCCCGGACTGTCTGAGGGCTATGCGCTCCTTCATCCTCACATAGTTTTCCATAGTATAATGTCTGTTGAGGTGATCGGGCGTGATATTCAGTATTGCCGAAACCTTCGGTCTGAATCCGTCGGTGGTCTCAAGCTGGAACGAAGATATCTCAGCTACTACTATGCTGTCCTCACCGGTCTTCAGGGCAATCTCCGTATAGGGCTTCCCTATATTTCCCACCACGTAGGTCTCACCGCCTGTGTTCTTCTTGTAATTGCTGCATATCTCCCCCACGAGGGTGGTAGTGGTGGTCTTGCCGTTGGTGCCCGTGATAGCCAGCACATCTCCGTGACCGTACTGCCAGGCAAGCTCTATCTCTCCGAGTATCTGCACTCCCCTCTCCTTAAGCTCGAGGACGAGAGGATTGTCGATCGGAACACCGGGTGAAAGCACAGCCGCCTGTACGGATGACTTCACCTCTTCCGGAAGCTCTCCCACATATATGGAGACCCTGGATTCCTCCATAAACTTTCTTTTTATCTCATCTATCACCAGCTTGTCATTGGAATCAAACAGAGAAACCTCTGCTCCAGCAGCTTCAAGCAGGGATACTGCATTTATCCCGCTGATCCCGCTTCCTATGACGAGCACTTTCTTTCCTTTCAAATCCATATGCTGCCTCCTATAATGCCACAAAGGCTACTGCGCAGAGCACCGCTGTCACCACGGAGAATACAAGTACAACCTTGGTCTCATTCCATCCCGAAAGCTCATAATGATGATGAAGCGGCGCCATCTTGAAAAATCTCCTGCCGCCCGTTGCCTTGAAATACAATACCTGAATGATGACCGACAGCACCTCGGCAAAGTAGATGAATGCCGCTATTATGATGTAAATCGGCATATTCATCATGATAAATGACGAGGCTACAAAGCCTCCCAGGGCCAGTGATCCGGTATCTCCCATGAAGACCCTTGCCGGATGATGGTTGTAAACCAGAAAACCAAGCAGTCCACCCAGAAAAGCCATGGATGCCGGAGCTATCCCCGCATTGGTCGATGCAGAAGCCAGAGTCACAAAAACCGCTATGACTGCCGTAACACTGCTGGCCAGACCGTCAAGGCCGTCTGTGAAGTTCGAGCCGTTCACCGTACCGCAAATGGCTATGATCTCCACCGGTATGGCCCATATCCCGAGAGATGCCATGAAAGCCGTGCCGCCTGCTGTAAAAAACGAGCTGAAGGGTATTCTCATATCAAACGAAATATTCGTAAGATAATAAACCGATGCCAGCACGATACCGGCCGCAGCTATCTGCAGCGCAAATTTCTGCCAGGCTCTCAAGCCGAGATTATGATGCCTTACCACCTTCAGATAGTCATCGGCAAAGCCTACCAGCGAAAAAAGGATCACCGAAATGAATACAGGTATGATGCTTATATGCGTGGGAAGGTAAAACGCCGTTACTATCACCCACGGTATTATGAATATGAAGCCTCCCATAGTAGGAGTGCCGTTTTTCTTCTTATGAGAAGCAGGTCCGTCCTCCCGCTCCGTCTGCCTTGCTTTAAGCCTTATAAGAAGCGGCAGCATAAGCTTTCCGCATAAGACTGTAAGCAAAAATGTGATGATCAACGGCAGTATATATTCTGTCATGCTCAGTACTCCAGATCTGATTTAACATTCTCGTCAATAGGCTGCAGGGTCTCGGGATCCAGTATCTCTCCGGTATTCGGATCCAACGGGAATCCCGTCCCAGGGTCATATTGTATCACATTAGGCGTATATATTTCACCTACGGGCACCATGGCTGAATCCTGGGATACGCTGTTGCCTGAAACGGCTCCCTCAGGAGCTTCATTCTCCGAAACGGCGTTGGAGCCTATGAAGAATGAGGCCTCTGCGTCCGTGAGCTCTTCCCTCTCCTTTTCCGAAAGCTCCAGGGTAGGGAATATATTAAGGTAAGGAAGGACCTCGGTCATTATATCCTTACACAGCACTGTAGCAAGCCTTGTGGAGTTTGACTGGTCCGGATGGTTGGGATGGTCTATGACCACATAGCACAGAACCTCCGGATTATCCGCGGGCACATATCCTATAAAGGATATCACATAGTTCTTCGCAGACCTCGGCAGCTTCTCAGCCGTTCCTGTCTTTCCTCCCATGGTATATCCTGCGGGACGCGCCGACCATCCGGTGCACTCCTCAGGATCGCTCATGACCACGGCATTGCAGTCATCCCGCACCTTATCCGATGCCTCCTGGGATATTATCTGCTTCACCTCCCTGGGATCGACTTCCTTTGTGACGGCTCCCTCGGAGTTCACTATCTTTGTCACAAGATGAGGCTCATAATACTTCCCGCCGTTTACCAGCGCGCTGAAGCCCGCCGCCATCTGTATCATCGACACATTGAAGCCCTGCCCGAAGGATGCCACCGCCAGGTCAGTCTGCCCCATCTTTTCAGTGAATACATTCGCAGCTCCGTTTGATTCTCCCGCAAGGTCTATGCCGGTATTGCTTCCGAAGCCGAAATTTCTGTTATATCTGAGCCACTCCTTCTTTCCCAGTGCAAAGGCTATGTCCATCAGCACCACGTTGCAGGATTTTGCTATCCCCTCCTTGACGGTTAGCGGACCGTCTCCGAATCTGTTATGACAGTGGATCGTATGCTGTCCGATATCCAGGGCTCCGTTGCAGACATAGCTCTCATCCCCATTGATGCTGCCGGAGTCAAGAGCCGCGGCCAGCGTAAAGGGCTTCATGGTGGATCCCGGCTCGTAGGTATCCGCTATGCAGAAATTCTTCCATACTGCATTCTTTATTATCCCGTTATCCGAAAGAGACTCGTTTGTCACAAGCTCCATCAGATCGATCTCGTTTTCAGATATCGCATTCATCGATACGCCTATTGCGTCGGCCAGGTCTTTTTTTGAAAGAAGGCCGGCATACTGGGTCAGATCCACCCCCTCCATGTTCTGCGGCTCGTTCAGATTGAACACGGGATAGCCTGCCATCGCGTAGATCTCTCCGCTGTTGGGATTCATCACTATCACCCCGACATTGTCAGCTGCAGGCCCGGTCCTGTAGGCGTTCCTGTTTTTATCCGCAAACTCCGTGATGTGCTTTTCCACGATCGACTGGATATTTGTATCCAGAGAGGTGATCAGCGTATAGCCGTCCTCCGCATCCTTTACCGTCCTCGTGAGAGTACCGTCGGCATTCAGATATCCGTAGGATCTGCCGTTTATCCCGTTCAGCGTGTCATTATAGTATTCCTCAAGTCCGTACTGGCCCTCATTTCCCGCCTGCACGAAGCCGATCACATCACAGGCCAGTGTATTGTAGGGATATTTTCTCTTGTATTCTTCCTCAAACCATACGCCGTTTTTTGCAGGATCCTTAATGGCATCTGCCGCCTCATCCTTGCCTTCCTTCCGAAGCTCGCTGCGCTTTACCGCATTTGCGGATATGGCCTCGTCTATCATCTTGTTGTAGGTTTCTATGCGGTTATTCTCGAGCTG
>CACZNY010000109.1 GCA_902782655.1 uncultured Lachnospiraceae bacterium | reverse complement strand
CCGAAGGGAACACCGAAATTGGCAAGCATCCTGCTGACTCCCAGATCATCCGTACAGGTTTTGATGTTGTCAGAAAATGCCGCGGCAGAAGACGCTGTTGTTATGGAAATGACAAAGGTGGAAAATGTCTTTTTCCATAGCGTCACAGGACTGATCTTTAATCTGATACAGGCACTTGCGGTATGGATCAGCATAACACATATGCATCCGAAGAAGGTGGAGAAAAAGAACACTCCGCCTTCTATAATGGAGCCGGTATCACTTTCGGCTAATATATTGGTGAGACTCGTGAAAACAAATAACGGTACAAGCCTGCTGATGACACTCATGATCCCGTTTACTATATAACCCAGTTCTTCCGACAGATTAGCCACCACATGGGTTTCATTACGGATAAGCAGCATTGTGATACCGATAATGATCGCTTCAAAGAGGATCTGTAGTGTGTTTCCCTCTGAAAAGGGTGTAAAAAGATTCCTGGGGATTATATTCAGGATCATCTGAAAAAGGGCGGAAAGCTGTGATCCACCCTGAATACTTTCCGAATCGATCCCGCTGAAGGGCAGGCAAAAAAGAGCCATAAGTACGGTTATAAGACATACATATATAGTAAAACGTGCGCCCAGTTTCTTTCCCATAATACTGAAAGTGGAGGTATCACCTATGCTGTAGATCCCCCACACCACGGAAAGGAAGATCATGGGTCCTGCCACGGCATTGAGGAAGCCAAGGAAGCAGTCAAGAAGCGGAGCAGCCACGCTGCCCAGCAGAACGGAGCCTACAGATTCCGGCAGAAATGCAATTAAAAGCCTGCAAAGGACAGCCGCGGCTATAGCGATCAAAAGGCTTTGCCAGTCCGGGATCCTTTTTCTTTTGGGCTGGAAAATGATCACATTCGTATCACGCCAATAAGTCCATTTCGGAAGCTTTCCCATACGGAGCAGCGACATATGCATGAACTTATCTTCATCGGAATGAAAACCGGAAGCAGTCTGAGGGTTTTGCATGGTTCCCGGTATACTGAGCCTTATCATCCGCCTTCCCAAAAAGGTGCCTTTATCCATTGAAAACCAGGCATTCTCTCCGAATTCCCTCTGGTAGAAGAGAAGAGTTTCTTCAATTCCGAGCTTTATTCGGATAAGATCCTTTGTATCTGTCTTTTTATGATCCAGGTACTCTTCGGATTCTTTAACAGCCTGATCGATAGAATGGGAAGTAAGTTGAGCTTTCAAAATTATAATCCTCCTGTAGGGAAGTAAGAGAATCGTCCGTTCTTATCAGGTCACTATATCATTTTCAAATATATCAATCAACCGGAACAGAATGCGCGATAAATCCCGAGGCGCAGTCCGCGGACTTTGTCTTCAGTCCGGGGAAGCCGCGGGCTTCTTTTTTGTTTTTGAGTATATTTTGTGTACAACAGGACAATTAACTATTAAAATGTGTCATTATAATGTATAATCTTTTAATCATTCCGCAAGGAAAAAATGATAAATAAGGGGTTTGGATATGATCGCAGCAAATAATGTAACGTACAGAGTAGGCAAGAAGGCGCTTTTTGAGGAGGTGAACATCAAGTTCACCGAGGGGAATTGCTATGGTATCATAGGCGCAAACGGGGCAGGCAAGTCCACCTTCCTGAAGATACTTGCGGGGGAGCTTGAGACCACCAACGGCGATATCGAGGTGACTCCCGGACAGCGCATATCGGTGCTGGAGCAGGATCACTTCAAATATGATTCGCAGACTGTCCTTGATACCGTCATACAGGGCAATGAGCATCTCTATGATGTGATGAAGGAGAAGGAAGCGATATACGAGAAGCCCGACTTTTCGGATGAGGACGGCATGAGAGCCGCAGAGCTTGAGGGAGAGTTTGCCGAGATGAACGGCTATGAGGCGGAGAGTGACGCCGAGTCCTTATTAAACGGTCTCGGAATAGATCCTTCCCTGCATCATTCCCTGATGGGGGATCTGTCGGGCTCGGAGAAGGTGAAGGTGCTCCTTGCAAGGGCGCTTTTCGGCAATCCCGACATCCTGCTGCTCGACGAGCCTACCAACCATCTGGATCTGGATGCCATCGAGTGGCTG
>CACZNY010000108.1 GCA_902782655.1 uncultured Lachnospiraceae bacterium | reverse complement strand
TCCGTGATCACTCAGGATCCTGACCTTCATCTGCGCCGCTGTCATCGCCGTCTCCCCTGTCCTCAGGAGGATTCTGCGGCTTGCCGGTATCAAAAAGCTCATCCAGGCGCATCCTGGCTCCATCCTCGTCAAGCTTCGTCTTTATCGCCCTGTCAAGGCACTCCATGTCAGTCTCAAGTGCCTCTTTAGCCCTCTTCACCGCCTTCACGGCTTCCTCATTCTCAGGCTCCGATCTCAGGTACTCCTCTGCCGACTTTATCGCATCCTCGCAGCGTTTTTTCAGCTCCTCCGCAACCCGCAGATTGATGTCATCCCGTCCCGGCTTCAGCCCCAGCTTCTGCAGCCCGCCGTTGTAGCTGTCAAAATCCCTCCTGAAAGCCTTATACTCCTTTGAAGTCTCACCCTCTGCCCCGGCAAGTCCGGCCTTTGCGCCCTCTATCCTTTTGAAGCCCTCTGTCTCCTTACCATAAGCCTTACGGTATGCCATACCGACTCTTTCCGTCATATCCTCGTCCATGCGCTTCTTAAGCCGGCTTCTCACATGATTCCCTGTCTCTCTGTGCTTACGGGTATTTGCAGCCTCGTCCTCACCCACGTTGTCAAGGTTCACATAGAGATTCTTATACTCGATCTCAGCTCCTTCCCTGTTTGCATTGGGACGCACAAGAGTGATGATATGGTCGCCCCTGGCTGCTATGAGCGCCAGATAATTTCTCATGGATTCAGCATCCTGGGCGGGCTTTCCCGTGGTCTTGTAATAATACTGTTCATTAAGATACCGTCTGAGGCTCATCCCGTCCACATAGAGACAGTCCATCACATTGTTTATTCCAAGCTCGCTGTAAAAACCCGTGCCGCCGTCATCAAAGCTGCCTGCCCAGTCCGACACCTGCTTGAAGAAATGCCTTGCTGCTTCCTTGGCTCTGGGAGTGAAGGCTCCCTTCTTCATCACCTCTCCGGAGAATACCTTTAGATCAGGCTGGGCTTTGATCATGTCAAGCCCTTCTCTGGATCTCACCTTGCCTTCAGTTGTCTTTCCGGCGGTCTGCTTCTCTTTTTTAACCGCCTTCCCAAAGGCTACATCATTAGGATTCTGAGTATGTATGCGGGTATCCATCAGCGGCCCCCTGTTTGCCAGCTGCTCCACCCTTGTACCGAGTGCATAAGGATTATCATTATCCGTGCTGTCCCCGGAGGTATTAAAGACCGCCTTTTGGGTATTGATCCCCCCGGTCTTATTCAGATCCTCCTTATGCTTCTGCAGCTCTCCGATATGAAGATTTCCATTGTTGCCCATACATTTTTCCTCCGAAACTGTAATACCAACGCGACTTTTGAAGCTCACGCTATCTCCCACCCTGCTGCCGGCTCAATGTAGAACGGCAGATAGGCCTTGATGACAGAAGAACGCTCCGCCTCAGGAGCTATCATATGAAAAAGATCAAAAAACCGCTCTTCAAGGACTGCCACTCTGACTCTGGTATCCCCCGAAAGCTTTTCCCTGCCTTCACTCACAAGAGCGGCTATAAGGCTCAGCAGGCCATGGGGATCTCTTTCATAAACAAGATCTATCATCACCATGTCCTTATCCGTGCTGACCAGGGCAAGCCCCAGCGGTACGTCATCCTCCACTCTTACAAGGCTTAGGGACTGATCATACTTATCCCATTCCACCGGTATCTCTATCGGTACATTCCTCCCGTCCACGGCCATATGGTTGCTCAGCACGCGAAGCATTTTCTGATCCATATCCTTAAGCATGACAATATCATTCTTCTTCCGGTATTTTGCAAGCCTTGTGGCATCAATGCCCCCTATGGTAAAGTCCAGCACGCTGCTTTTTGACCGGACTATCTCAAAGCCCTGAGAAGCAAAAACCGCGGCATCCGACTCCCCCTTCTCAGCACCCGAAATGATGGCATAGATACCATCCGCATGTCCTCCCGTCATGGCATCCGTGATCCTTGCCGCGATAAGGTCGGAGAGATAGTCAGGCGTATCATATGACGGTGCAAGCCAATAATACCTGATCTGCGCCCAGTAATGTGAAACTCCCATGACTACAGCTCCCACAAGCTTTTCCGCCTCCGCCGTCCCATCGAAGGTCAGTACGGCAAAAAGCTTCCCGTTCCTGATCCCGTCATGATATAAAACGGGGATCAGCTCTGAATAGTTATCAATTTCGTCCTTTGCTATCCTTTGATGAATGAACATAATTATCCCCCTCGTCCTATGCTGTCCCGGTTATATTAATAGCCATTGCCCCTTCGAAAGGGTCTGTATCCATGCAGTGACCTTAAGAGATGGCTTTCAAGCTCCAGTTTCTTTTCCAATGAAGCTCTCTCAAGCACCTGCTCTGACGGTGGCTCTGCTATAAGCTCATCCACAGACCTCGTGCAATACGTTTTCTGGACACTTTGCAATTCATAGGCAGCTGAACACACTGCAGCGGTGAAAATAAATCCGTCCCTCAGCTTTTTCCTCTCATCATCTGAAAGCTGGTTATAGGCAGGAGAATCAAACATTATCCGCGTTATGTCTCTTAATGACTGAGCCTTTTCCTCCACCTCCCAGAGAGTATCTGAATTTCTGAAGAGGCTGCCCATACTTCTTTTTTCAAGTACCTTATGCTCCGTCACATGAGCCTTAAGTGCCTCTATCTGAGGTAAAAGAGATGTCATAAGATATCTCATTGCCGAGACCTTTTCCGCATCATCCGTATCCTGCTCCCTGCCTCCGTCATATTTTTTCCCTGTATCAACTACCGCAAGAGAATTCATGACCCTTACCATGTCCGCATACTCCGCCTCCGGAGCCTTGCCTATCCCGGTCATTGACCGTACTATTCTCTGATAAGCAGGCATATTTTTGGCGCCGGCTTCCCATATGAACCTTCCCTCCGGGGAAGCCAGAAGCTTCCTCTGTGTCGCATTTACTTCAAGAGCATTATCTCCCGTGGCAGCCAGATACTGCCTTTTCCATATAACATTC
>CACZNY010000107.1 GCA_902782655.1 uncultured Lachnospiraceae bacterium | reverse complement strand
GTAAGCCGTTTCCCGCGATTGTATAATAAAAAAAACAGAAGACAAAGGATCATACCTTTGTCTTCCTTAGTCTTCCGTTTCCTCCCTCATTCGCAGGAATGCTTTGAAGCTTTCGCGCTCCGGCTGCAGCTTCCTGCCATGGGGCAGCCTATGCAGCGCCGCCCCTTCTTTTTCTCCTTATGGATATACACTATAGCGCCGCTGACCATCGCTATTAGTATTACCGATATGATGATGTCCGCTATCAATCCGTTCATGGCTAAAGTTTAGCTCAGCTTGTATTCCAGCGCCAGCTTTTTCTGATTGCTTCTTATGCAAAGGAAGATTACCGATGCGAAGCAGAGGATCGCGATAAGACCACCCGCAAAGCCTGCTCCGACTGTTCCCGTCGTGATAAGGGTACCGATCTGATACACGAGGAAGCCTACTGTAAAGCCTGTCGCGAGCTGCAGCCCGATAGCGCCCCAGAGCCATTTGGCTGACTTCATCTCCGAATTCATCGCTCCCAGAGCCGCGAAGCAGGGCGGAGTGTAGAGATTGAACATAAGATATGCCAGAGCCGCAACCTTCGTGATGCCCATTGCCGCTGCCACGGCGTTGCCTTCACCTATAAGCTCCAGCTCCTCGGTATCGATAAAGTTCGTGATGGCATAGACAGTAGCTATGGTTCCCACCACATTCTCCTTCGCTATGAAGCCTGTGATGGCAGCAGCCGCAAGCTGCCATGATGCAATACCCACCACAGGGAGGATCAGCATAGAGAAGGGGCCTGCGATGCCTGCAAGGATGGAGGTATCCTCCATTCCCTCCTCCACTGCCTGAAACTGCCAGTTGAAGGACTGCATGATCTGCACCACCGTATTGCATACAAGGATAATGGTTCCGGCCTTTACAATATAGGCCTTTCCGCGCTCAAGCATGCTCTTCAAGGCAAATATGAGGCTCGGAGCCTTGTACTCCGGAAGCTCTATGATGAAAAAGCTCTTCCTGTATCTCATACCCGTGATGGCCTTTATCAGCAGGGCGCCCAGAAGTATCAGAACGATGCCCAGCATGTAGCAGACAAAGCTCACCCATTTCGACTCGGGGAAGAAGGCTCCCGCGAAAAGCGCTATCACCGGAAGCTTCGCTCCGCAGGGCATGAAGGTCGCAAGCATGGCCGTAGTCCGGCGCTCCCTCTCATTCCTTATGGTCCGGCAGGACATGATGGCAGGGATGCCGCAGCCTGTGCCTATGATCATGGGTATCACTGATTTGCCGGAAAGCCCTACCTTCTTGAAGATGGGATCCAAAACCACGGTCGCCCTCGCCATATATCCGCAGTCCTCAAGGAGAGCGATCAGGAAATACATGACCATGACGAGCGGCAGGAAGCCTACCACAGCTCCCACTCCGCCTATGATGCCGTCTATAAGCAGGGCATAAAGCAGAGGATTTGCATCCCCGAGCTGCTCACCGGCCCACTCCTGAAAGGTCTCTATCCATCCGACCAGTATATCCGCAAGCCAGGTACCTACAGTAGTCTGGCTGATATAGAACACAAGGAACATAATGGCTGCAAAAATGATAATACCGAGGATCGGATTGGTCACATACTTATCTATCGCATCCCCGGTATTTTTGTCCTTTGTAAGAGTCTTTCTGACCTCGGTATCCTTCACTATGCCCTTAACGAAATCAAAACGCCTGCGGTCGGCAGCCTCCACGGACTCCCTGCTCTTTAAGTCCACATCCCCCTGATGCCAGGGAGCCTTCTGGCCCTTGCCCTCGAGAGCCGAAGCAGCGGCTACCACCTCCTTAAGTCCCGTATCTGCAGTGGATACCGTCTTTATCACGGGGCAGCCAAGCTTCTCCGAAAGCTTTTTCTCATCAATGCTGTTTCCCTTTTTATCATTCAGGTCACTTTTATTCAGCGCCACGACCACAGGAACATTAAGCTCCAGAAGCTGTGTGGTGAAGAAAAGGCTCCTGCTCAGATTTGTGGCATCCACGATGTTTATTATGGCGTCCGGATGCTCATTCTTAACATATCCGCTGGTGATGCTCTCCTCCGATGTAAAAGGCGACATGGAATAAGCACCGGGCAGATCCACTGCTATCAGTTCCTTCCCGGTGTCATTGTAGCTCTTCTTTATCTGACACTCCTTCCTGTCCACCGTCACGCCGGCCCAGTTGCCGATCTTTTCACTTCTCCCCGTCAGCGCATTGTACATTGTGGTCTTGCCGCTGTTGGGATTTCCTGCTAATGCGATCCTCATTTTAACCCTCCTGATCTATGGAAAAATGTAATTTATGTAAACTTCCTGTTGCTTTATGTCAACCGCGCTCGAATTATGTCAACTAAAAGCCGTTTTTTATGGCTAATCATTTATGTCAACCGCATGATTCATACATGTATTGAGGCTCCAAGCTCCGGATCTATATTGTATCTGGCATCCTTTATCGACACCACAAGATTCCGCTTCCTGTCCACCACAGTGATGCGCTCTCCGCTGTAGCATCCAAGGGAAAAGAGAAAGCTCTCCATTTCCTCATCCCCTCCGGTATCAACTCCGGTTATCACATATTCTTTGCCTGTTTCAGCTTCATTAAGATTCATCTTCAGCTTTCCCGCTCTCTTCGATAATCTGCCGTTAGGGTTAGTTTTTACTAATCAACATCCTGAATTTTGACCGCCTGACGCGGTCTGTATTATATCCGTACATATATCCTTGATTAGTTATTGCTAACCAAAATTACCACCTTTTGCCTAAAGTGTCAAGGGGCTGCAGCGAATTGACAGCCTGCTGATGAAAAAGCTAAAATATCGGAGTTCATAAACTTCATACCGGCAATATAGTAATAAATACTGCTCCGACCGCGAAATACCGCTATATCCGAAACAGGAAAAAATGACCGCAGGCAAGGCGGACGTGGAGATCAGCGTATGACGGCTGACGGCAGCGCACCGGATGTTATCCGGCCGGATGAGGACCGCTGTACTTATTGACCGGAATAAGACTCAGGAGGGACCATGAAAACTGATACGATACACATAACGGAATCCGGAGAAGGGATTCCCGAGATACTTCATGCGATAGAGGATGCCGGACTCAAAGAGGGCTACGACAGCCGCGAGGCCGCCCATCTGCGCCTGCTCATGGAGGAGACGCTGGAGCTTGTAGGCAGCGTTACCGGACGGATGGAGGCAGACTTTTCGGCAGATATAAAGAAGGACGAATGCAGCATAAGGCTTACGACCCATCCGTCCCGTATCACTCCCGAAAGAGCGAGGCTTATGTCTCTTGCTGCCGATCAGTCCGGAATAGCGAATAAGATAGCGGTGCTTTTTGAAAGCTCCTTTGACGAGCTGCTTG
>CACZNY010000106.1 GCA_902782655.1 uncultured Lachnospiraceae bacterium | reverse complement strand
GGTATTCCAAGTCGGAAATGCCGGACAGTTTTGATTTTCTGCCTAAGATCATTCATCCGGACGATATTGACAAGGTCTTTGACTGCTTCGGCAAAGCGGTCGCGAACAAAAACGCAAAATATGACGTTGACTACCGGCTGATGAAAAAGGGCGGTGAATATCACATGTTCCATGCCGCCGGCGAGTGCCTGCGCCGTAATGACGGAACTCCGGAGGTATTCATCGGAACTTTCAAGGATATACAGGATCAGCTGGAGACTCACGCCATCTTGGAGCATGACAGAAGAAGACAGCTTGCTGTTGACAAGATGATGCTCGAAGGCAGTTGGAGCATGGATCTGACAAAATATGCCATAGACGATGTTACTTCTCCAATGGTCTATTCTGACCAGTTCAAAAAGATCCTGGGCTACACCCCGGGAAGCCCGGAGTTTCCGGATGTTATGGAATCCTGGATCACAAAGATACATCCCGATGATGTGCCGGGAGCATCTGAGGCGATGGCAAAACAGATGGCGGACGCTTCGGGTCAGACCGTATTTGACATGGAGTACCGCATAAGGCATAAAGACGGCCATTATGTATGGGTCAGAGCCTCAAGCTATGTTGTATGGGAGGCCGGGGTACCTGTTATGGCAGCCGGCACGATACTTGATATTTCTGAAGAAAAGGCTCATGAGGAAGATTTTGAGACAAAGCTCGAACCTGAGATCGAGAAACTGAACAAGAACATTGAAAGTGTTGCAAATGTCATAAGGGAAGCATCCTCCAATATGGAACAGGTGGCTCAAAAGCAGACCGGGATAGCAAAGGAGTCTGAATCGATCGAAAAATCAGTGGATGATTCGATGGAGATCATCAAGATCATAGAAAGCATCGCATCCCAGACAAATCTCCTGTCGCTTAACGCTTCCATCGAAGCGGCGCGAGCCGGTGAGGCCGGACGGGGCTTTGCAGTAGTCGCAAGTGAAGTCCAGTCCCTTGCTACATCAACTGCCAATACTACCAGTAATATATCCGGTATCCTTGGCGGTATGAACAACTCTATAAAGAGCATGATAGAAAGCATCTATGACATCAGCAGTTCAGTTACGAGTCAAAGCTCAAGCATGAATGAGATAAATGAAACGATCGAAGCCATTAAAGGTATGGCTCTCAATATAGAGGCCATGGCAAGGTCGCTGTACAGTTAACATTGATACATATCCACTGATGTCCGTCCTGACCAGGTATTATTGCTGACGGCGTCACAAGCAATATCAACGGATCGTATTAACAGCAAAAACCGCTCTTCCGGTGATCCGGATCAGCAGTTTTTGATCCTCTTTTTACTTAGATCTCCTTCATCACCCATAAAGCTAAGCTGCTTTTGAGATCCCGTTAGCCCGTATTGATCTGCTGATTGACGGCCGGTGAATAGGTGATGTCAAAAATATCCCTGCGTATGATATAGAAATCCTGTGGGTCATCCTCACGACAGGCAATATAATCGCCCTTTTCGCCCTTCATATATTTTTCTTCATACCATTTCGTGAAGACCTTGACATTTTTATCAAGCTCCATGGCCATGATATATGAGGATTCTGCAGGGATACATGTTTTTATGCGGTCATAAAGATCATATGCCCTGCCGTCGGGTTCGATATAGATCCTGGGAGTATATTCAAGCTTCCTGTCATAGGGGGCATCTGACTTCCGATAGCTGGTATCAAATTTAGATATCGCTATGGTATAGACCTCTCCCAGTATTCCGACCATCAGATAGAAGCTGCCGTCGATAACAAGCTCTGTATCTCCTTCGAGGGTCCGTACCTTAATACGGGTATTCTTCTCAAGGAATTCCATCGGATCGATGTAGCCTAAAGCCAGCTGATTCTTTTTGTACCTGGAGAAGAGGCTCCTGTCCGGCTTATATTCGGAAGCGATGATGATACTGTAGCTCTTAAAATACGTCCGGATGATCTTATCAAGATAATCCCTTATGGGAATGGAAGGGTATTTACCGCGCAGCCTGTCCTCACTGATAAAACCTCCGGCTTTGTAATCCTGGCCGCCGCCGGAACCGACGCCATGCGTTACCGCTCTGACAAATTCGTCTGCCATGACTTCTCTTGTACAGCTTCTGACAGACAGCTTGTAGCCGCCGGATACATGACCGTAGGCTATGACGACATTGAATTCAGCGACCTGAAGAGCCATGTCGCTTATGATCCCGAGGATATTGGGATCGCAGTCATCGGCATTAAGAAGACCGCAGCTGTAATTGCTGATGCATGTATATCCAGCAAGCGCTTCGCCCATAATGCGCATTTCCTCAAGAGATATATTGCTGTTTGTGAAGAGCCGTATCTGCGACTCATTAAAGATCAGCGTATCTCTCATGTCCTTATCGAGAGGATGGGAGATCTCCGAGAAATTGCCGGTATCGGTTTTAAGACCGTAATAAAGAGCCGTGCATAAATCTCTGTCAGATAAAACATCATATCCGCCATCCTGTATCAGCTTCCAGACAAGGGTCGAGCAGCTGCCAAGTTCGGGATGTATCTCGGAAAGAGCAAGATCGGTGATCCCGTTATGATGATCCACAATGGCAAGGCTGTCTGCCTCAAGCTTTGTAACATTCCCCTGTCCGTACTGACAGTCAACGGTGATCAGCAGACCATCTATCTTTCCTGAGCTGTCCGGACGATATGAGACCGGTATCTTCAGCTCGTTTATCATAAGGAGCATGTTAGATTTTTTTATCCTGTAAGGACCGCTGTAGAAAATAGAAGCATCCTTGCCGTAATGGCTGAAGTACCTGTATAATCCGAATGCCGCAGCCAATGTATCGGGATCCGGATTATCATGACACTGGATCGATATTTTATTGAATTCCAGAAGTTCCTTAAGACGCATGACGATCACCGGAGGTCATCAGCTCAGATGACTTAACATCGGTCAGGTATTTTTTATACAGAAGATCGAGTCTCACAAGGCACGCGATCAAAAAAACCGCCAAAGCAAACAGTATAAGATGATAAGGGAGCATGAGACAGCCCAGCACAAGTGCTATGACTGCGGCAGGGATCTCAAACAGACAGTTCAGTCTCCAATAAGCGATGACGGTAAGCAGGATGATCACCGGGGAACCGTAGTACTCCCCGAAAACGATCAGAAAACAGGCAAATATACAGATGGCGAATGCAGTGATCAGTATCAGGCTGCCAAGTGATCCGCACTCAGACTTTTTCAGGAAAGCTCTTTTTGAGACCGGACCCTTCACGGCATCCTCCGGTGCTGCGGCGCTGATATTACCGGTGAGGGATACCTTGGCCGCATCGTCCGTATCGGTACGGGATGACTCTTTACCGGTGGAAGCAGTCAGAGCCGTATTACAGTCCTTCAGTATCGGAGCCTTCATAAGCTCGGAATAAAAAGCATCCTCATCCTTATATTTATACTTATGTATAGCCTGAAGCCGATTAAGCCTCATTGCCATACCTGCCGGAAGCTCCACGTTTTCAAGATATATGAGAAGACGCTCTTTCCCCAGATCTCTGGCATAATTCAGCTCATCCCTGCAGTTATCCGATGCAAGATAATTGTCGGAGAGGAAAGCAATGATCCCCGTGCATTCCTGAAGATGCATGGCAATATTCTCATCCCATTCGGTACCCGGATCTATCCCGTTGTCGTACCAGATACCGATCCCGTCATCTATCATACGTCTGATAAGCGGATGTATCCTGTCTGAATCCTTATGCGAATAGCTGATAAAAACGTAATCGCCCATCTTTACCTCTGCCCTGTCAAATTTAACGCACGGTTTTCCGATACTTTGCTTCTTATCGGAGCGTACTTACATAATTATACTCGTGGTTTTTTTCGGTATCAAGCAGATATGTATGACGGAGCCGGTCCGGCAGAAAAAACGTGTACTAATGGTTCGGATCATGTGATAGAATATAAGAATTCAAATAAGAGGGGAGTTCGCATGAAGAGAAATAAGATAAGACTCCTGAGTTCCGAAGTTTAATATAGCACAAATAATCCGCAAGCC
>CACZNY010000105.1 GCA_902782655.1 uncultured Lachnospiraceae bacterium | reverse complement strand
CCCTCCTCAAAGGTACGGGCCGGATTCTCGGGCACATGAGTGCAGGTTTCCGCTATTTTAAGCAGCTCCTGCTTCCGCTTCGGGTCACTCTCCTTTACTGCTTCTTCTCTCGCAAGCTCCGCATATCTGTGGGCATAATCAATGACTGCCTGACAGGATATTATCACCGCCTCAAGAAAACGCTTTTTATCACCGTAATGAGGATCACAAACCTTCACCTTGGAAAGCTCCTCCGCTGTCTGAGCCATGATCCCCTTAAGTCCCTCATATATCACCCTGTCGTAGTGCACATTCACATGTCCCACTCCATTGTAATAATAGTTACCGGGAGTAAAAAAATTATGCTCCATGGCACGGAGCGTCTCCGGTGCCATGTACGACCTTGCCAGCTCACTGGTGGTCTTTCCCTTCCAGTATGGATTGACCTTCTTAAGCCGCTGTTTTGTCTCTTCGGAAATATAAAAAGGATCTGCCGATCTGTGCTCGACCGTATCAAACTCCTCCTCCAGCCATTCATATGAAAACTCCGGATAAGTCTGACATCCTCTGGGCGCAATTGTCGTGCTTCCTACAATGAGCTCACCCGGTCGAATGACGACAGGAAGCCCATGCAAAATATGCCTGAAAGCAATAGCCTTCCTCGTGACCACAGGCAATCCCTCTGTAGATCTGAAGGACTCTGTGATAAGCTCTGCTCTTGAGGCTTCTATCTCGGGCATCTTTGCAAAAAGATCAGCCACAAGCTTTGTTATCCGTTCTGTCTTAGGCATCGGTGTACTGTCAAATGCTTTCATCCCATACCCCCTTTTACTGCTCAGGATATATGAGCCCTATCCCCGCTGCAGCAAGGAAATCCTTCCACGCTGTATCAGGCTCACTGTCTGTTATTATCATATCTATCTTGTTAAAACCACATATCTGTGAGAATGCCGTCTTACCGAATTTTGAAAGATCCGCTGCAAGATAAACCCTGTCTGCCGAGGCTATCATGGCCTGCTTTATCCCCGCTGTCTCATCATTCCCGTCTGTGACACCACGCTCCGTGGACAGCCCCTTACATGACATGAATAGTTTATCCACATGGTATGCCGAAAGAGTCTCTGCAGTCTTCCATCCATACAATGACATGGTTCCGGCTTTAAGCTGCCCTCCGGTGGAGATCACGTCCCAGCCTGTCACCATTGACAGCTCCAGCAGATTCTCTATGGAATTTGTGATCACGGTAAGATGCTTCTTTTGTTTTATATTCTTTGCTATAAATACGGAAGTCGTGGAAGCGTCCAGAAAGATATGCTCATTCTCCTCTATCTCACGATTGACAAGCTCTGCTATCCTCTGCTTCGCCGCAGTGTTCACTCCCCGTCTCACATTATGCGGAAGCTCGGTTATGTTTGATTCGTTAAGAACCGCTCCACCATAGCTCTTGACAATATGACCATCCTCCTCAAGCCTGTCAAGATCCCTCCTTATGGTTTCCTCGGATACCTCATACTCTCTGCTGAGCTCGGAAACGACTACCTTCTTCTCTTCCTGTATCCTTTCAAGGATCGCATTTCTTCGTTCTGCCGCAAGCATAGTACTGATATATATTAATTCAGGAATTTCATAAGCTGCCCGGATGGCCTTGCTATCACTGATTCATCAAGGAACATGCCCTTATCGCCGGCGGATATCTTTGCCGCATCAATAGCTGCCTGCACAGCTGATACGCTGCCCGTTATGGTCATATAGCTCTTTCCGCACATCCCCTTTGCAAGTCTTAGCTCCATAAGCTCCACTATGGCCGTCTTTGCCGCGATATCGGCCGCCACTATCATCGCTGCCACGTCATAGGTCTCAAGCACACCCAGAGCATCTATGTTTTCAGGCTCCGCCGTCCCGTATATGGCAGGGAATATAGACTCATGAGGATTACCCAGCACGAAGGTATCTATTATCTTGTCCTCATATGCCGCAGCAGCCCTGTCCACCGATGCTCTCACTGCCGAAAGCTCACCGGTAATGAGTATTACGAATTTGCCCGGGCAGGTCGCTTCAGCCTGCAGCAGCTCTACATCAGCCGCCTTGGCCATATCATCAGCCGCCTTAAACCCCGTTGATACAGTTGTGCATTCCACCATTCCGATTGCTTTAGCCACTTACGTAATCTCCTGAATACTGTTCTCTGTTCAAAAAACTGTTTACTTCCTGATCTCTATATAGCTGTCCGTAACCCCGGATACCGTTCCATCAATGGATGCGTGTATCCCGACGGACAGACCGTCTGCTGCTTCTCCTATCATCTGTCCGCAGCTCACTCTGTCTCCTTTTTTCACTATCCCCCTTGCCGGTGCTCCTATATGCTGGCTTAGTGGGATCCTCACGCCTGATACCTCTTTTATCTCATCATCAAAGGGAGCAGGCACATCATATTTCGTAAGCCCAAGCCTTGATGCAAGTCTGTGCACAGGGACTTTCTTATACTCCCTGTCCGCCCCTACGGGAGCAGGCTCCGGCTTTCCCGCATTGATCCCGGCCGATCTTAACCCCGCCTTAAATTCCTGTATGATGCTTTTTGGCGACAGCCCCTGGGGGCAGGCGTATTTTTCACAAATACCGCATCCGCTGCAGAAGGCTGAGTTAACAAAGACAGAAAGATCACTTACATCCTGATTCGCAACCGCCCTCATAATCCGGTGCGGTTCTATCGGATGTCCGAGTGCATGGCGCGAGCACAGATCGGTACAGGTCCTGCACTGACAGCAGGCGGACGAAGCCCTTCTGCGCTCCACCTCCAGATTCTTCTTCATCTTCATGACGAGCTCATGCGATCTGTCGAGGATAATAATAGCATTAGTGGTCTTTGTTATAAGCGTATTTCCGTCTCCGAGCCGTCCCATCATAGGCCCGCCCATGAGATATACCGGATCATCCGTTGTCACCTGTCCCGCAAGAGCCACGGCATCCTTAACCGTCGCTCCTATCGGAAGCCTTAAAGTCGCAGGCTCGTTTATCTCTCCGACGATCGAGACTACCTTGCTGGTGACCGGCTCAGCCAAATGGACTGCCCGGTACATGTTGTACATGGTCTCTACGTTATACACCACTACGTTCTGCTCTATCGGGAGTCCTCCGGGACGCACCACACGTCCCGTAGCCTCATATATCAAGACAACCTCGTCACCCATGGGATAAGCAGGTCTTACCATCTCCAGTCTTATATCCGGATGATCCTGAAGCACGCCTGAAAGAGCGTTTATGGTCTCAGTGTATTCGCTTTTTATGCCGATCACAGCTTCCCTGGCCCCAAATACCTGCCTGACCTCGTCAAGCATGGAGACTATCTCCTCCGCATGAGCCGCAAGAAGCTGTCTGTGCAGTTTTAAGAGAGGCTCACACTCCACACAGTTTAAAATTACAGTGTCCGCTTTATCGGTCATTTTGGCATAAGCCGGGAATCCGGCTCCACCGGCTCCCACGACCCCGCCTTCACGTACGGTTTTCTGCAGTGTGCTGATGTCCATCACAGATCTCCAAGCTCCTGGCCTTCGTCGATGATGCCTACTATAGCAGCGTCAACAGGCGCATCCTTCATATCGCAGCCGATCCGCGCGGCAGATCCCTGCGCTACAAGAACCTTCTCTCCGATACCCGCACCTATGATATCTATGGCCACGAGATCCTTACCATCGGCTCTCATGGATTCCTCAGGGCGGATTATCATGAATTTATTCCCGACCAGTTTTTCACTTTTCCTTGTGGAGAAAATGCTTCCCACTACTTTTCCTATTATCATAATAAGATCTCCGCGCTGTCTCCCTGCTTCACCTGACAGGCGTTTGCCTCGTCAGTATCTATATGCATCTCCAGTGAGAATGAAGGATCCACCCTGATCTTTACCTTATCAAGTACGGCTCCTCTCTCGTTGCCCATCTTTACAGAAACATAGTCTCCGTCTTTAAGACCGGCTCCCGATGCCTCCTGCGGAGTCATGTGGATATGCCTTGCGGCTACTATACAGCCTTCGTTCAGATAGAGCACCCCCTTGGGACCGACCAGGGATATCGGCGCAGACCCTGCTACATCTCCGGATTCTCTTAAAGGTGCATTAATGCCCAGTGTCCTGGCATCGGTAGCCGAGATCTCTACCTGAGATGCCTTCCGCACCGGTCCCAGGATACGCACATTTTCTATTGCCCTAAGCTTAAGTCCTACTATGGTGCACTGTTCATTTGCGGCAAACTGCCCGCCCATAAGATCCTTCTTTTTTGTCAGATGATACCCCGGACCGAAAAGTGTCTCCACATGCTCCTGTGTCAGATGAATATGTCTTGCGGATACACCTACCGGAACCATCATCCCGGATCTGTTGCTGCTTCCCTCCAGCGCCTGAAGTACAGCTCTGGTGATCAGTTCCACATTATTGCTGTCCAATTCTGATCCCTCCTATGCTGTAAAGACCGTTTACTTGATCTTAGGCAGGATCATTTCCACATCATTGTGAGGTCTCGGTATCACATGGGTAGCAATAAGCTCTCCGAGTCTCCCGGCAGCATTGCTTCCTGCTTCTACAGATGACTTTACCGCGCCTACATCTCCGCGTACCATGACGGTCACGAGTCCTGATCCGATCTTCTCTGTCCCGATAAGAGTGACGTTTGCTGCCTTGCACATCTGATCCGCAGCCTCTATCGCTGCTACAAGGCCTCTGGTTTCTACTAATCCTAATGCTTCAAGTGACTGTGCCATTTCTGTTTCCTCCTTAGAAATATGTTTGACTAATGCTTCATCTGTTCTTTGATATTGAAATCCGGAGGGTCCTGTCCGAGCATCTTGTGGTCATCCAGGATCCCGACTGCTTCCTTACCCTTAAACCGGCTCGCGGATATCGCCACTATCCTCTGTATCTCGGGATGCGGATTTGCCAGCACTCCTACAGACACGGGTTTCTTGATGGCCATTGTGCTGCCGGCCTCTATCGCCTGCTTCACCGCGGAAACATCACCCTCGATCACGAGCGTGACCAGCCTTCCCCCCAGCTTTCTCTCCCAGGTGGCAAGTGTCACGTTCGCAGCCTTGCACATGATATCCAGCGCATCGACAGCCGCAACCACTCCTGTTATTTCGATAAATCCGTACGCCTTCATCTAACCTTACGCCTTAAACTTGGGCAGTATCATCTCTACATCATTGTGAGGTCTCGGTATCACGTGAGTTGCGACCAGCTCGCCAAGCCTGCTGGCAGCCTGTGTGCCTGCCTCTACAGCAGCCTTTACCGCTCCGACATCTCCGCGTACCATGACAGTGACAAGTCCTGATCCGATCTTCTCTGTACCGATCAGGGTAACCTCCGCTGCCTTTGTCATGGCATCTGCAGCCTCGATAGCCGCCGTGAGTCCTCTGGTCTCCACCATTCCTAAAGCTTCAAGTGACTGTGACATAGTTTTTTCCTCCTTGTCAATCTTTATCCAATGCGCTGATTGTCAGCATTTTTTCCGTATCCTCCGTCGGATTCGGGATTATATGCGAGCATACGATACCTGTCTGAGCCCTGGCAACCTCCTCGGCCGCCTTCATGGCTTCTTCCACATCCGACACCCTGCCGCGGAATTTAACCGTGACCAGAAGCGGAACCGGAAGCTCGTCGGCATTTGCAGGTTTATTCTTATCGAAAACCTCAAGCGCCACATCTCCTGCTTTGCAGCCGGCATCAGCTGCAAGGAAAGCGCACACAAGTCCGTAAACCTCAAGCAGTCCTACCGCATATCCCACATTGTTTCCTGTTTCATTCAAAGCCATATCTCAACCCTGTCGTTACTTTCCGGGAGGCAGTATGACTGCTATCTTAAGCCCTGTCATCGCAAGGTTAGTCTTTAATGCCTCGTTAATCTCCTCAAGAGGGAACCTGTGTGTTATAAGCTCGTTTATCGGAAGCCCTATGGCCTTTGCCCTCTTCAGGAAATCAAAGGTTGTACCGTAATCCCTCAAAGTATAGACCCATGAACCTACCAGATTGATCTCCTTGGAGCAGAGATCGAAATGCGGATTGATGGTCGCGTCTCCTCCGTTCACGAAGAATCCAAGCTCACAAAGCCCCCCGCCGTTTCTTATAAACTTGTAGATATTGGCATGAGCCTTGGGATTGCCTGTGCACTGGAAAGCAAAATCAGCAAGATGTCCGCCGAAGGAAGCTTCAACTGCTGCAGTCAGTGCCTCGATTCCCTGATGGTCATTAAAGTCCACCGTCTTATCAGCTCCCAGTCTCCTGGCAAATTCCAGACGCTTTGCATTCCCGTCGACGGCAGTAATATTCTGAATACCCATCGTTCTAAGAACCGCGATACAGATAAGTCCTATGGGACCGCAGCCCTGTACCACTACCCTGCTGTTAAACCTGAGTATGTTTGTGCTCTTTGCGCGTTCCACGGCATGTACCAGCACTGCGCAGGGCTCGATCAGTATCCTGCTGTCCAGATCCAGATCGCTGACATTGAATATAGTCGAGCCGCCCCTTACAAAGATATAATCGGAAAACCATCCGTTAAGATGATAGTCATCATCCGGCAGGAGTCCGTAGACATCAGCCGCCCCCACGTTCTGCTTATTCAGGTCAAACATGGTGATCTCGGGATCATCCTGGAAGATCATGCAGGTAACGACCTTATCTCCGACGTGCAGATCCTTTCCCGCAGAATCCTTCCTTACGTTCTTCCCCATTTTCACGATCTCACCCGTGCCCTCATGTCCCAAAGCCACCGGTATAAGATCAAAGGGATCCCGCTTGAATTCATGCGCATCCGTACCGCACACTCCGCAGCCCTCTACCCTCACGAGTATATCGTCATCTCCGACCTCAGGGATCGGAAACTCCTTTACTTCAAAATGCTCCTTATCCACAAGCATGGCTACATGTGCCTTTTCAGGGATCGAAGCTCCTGATGCCGCCACATGGGAATATGAGGCAGAAGAGGCTTTGCCGCCTGCTGCTGATGCTCCTCCCATCTGGTCAAGGATCTGCCTGACTATAAGCTCGACATCCTTTTCATTAACTGCCATAAATACCTCCTTCTATCTTATGCAGAGGCTGTCTGTCATCACACAGCGTCTGCGCTTTGTAAAGGTTGATGCACTTGTAAGTCCCTCTCCTGTCCTGGAAGCAATCGTAAAGGTCGGGTATCCCTCACCTCCGAAGCCCAGAGCCGCATAGCTGGGTCCGTTCTTTACAAGTATGGCCGTATCAAGAGCTCTCGCATACTCGGTAATATTATCCACGTTCTTGGAATGGATATGCGCCGAATGCCTGTTGCCGTGCTCGAGCCATACCGCCGTCTCTACTCCTTCTTTGAAATCCTTCACTCTCACAACCCCAAGTATGGGCATCATCAGCTCTGTGGTGATAAGAGGATGCTCCTTCGGTCCCTCGAAAACGATGCAGCGGATATCCGCTCCGACCTCTACTCCCACCATCGAAAGCAGCGTCCTTGCATCCCTGCCCACACACTTACGGTTCAAAGCTCCCTTGGGAGTGATCACCGTGCTTATCAGCTTATCCTGCACCGCTTTATCTGCCAGATAACATCCATTCTCGTTGATAAAGTAATTCATCAGCTCATCGCAGATACTGTCCACGGCCACCACTTCCTTCTCCGCTATGCAGGGAAGATTGTTGTCAAAGGTGCAGCCGTTCACTATGTCTCTTGCCGCCTTCCTGACGTCAGCAGTCTCATCGACCATGGCAGGCGGATTTCCCGCACCGGCTCCTATGGCGCGCTTTCCTGATGAAAGCACTGCCGTCACGACACCGGGTCCACCGGTAGCCACGAGCAGCGGTATCTTAGGATGCTTCATCATTATGGCGCTGCTCTCCATGGTCGGATTCTCTACGGTGCAGGCTATATTGTCAGGCCCGCCCGCTTCAAGCGACGCCTCGTTTATCATGTTGATCGTAAATATTGTTGTCTTCTTTGCGTTCGGGTGTGGATTAAACACCACAGTATTCCCTCCGGCTATCATGCCTATTGAATTGCAGATAACAGTCTCTGACGGATTTGTTGCGGGAGTGATGGCTCCTATGACCCCGAAGGGCCCCATCTCCACCAGTGTCAGCCCCCTGTCTCCCGACCAGGCGACAGTAGTGATATCCTCCGTTCCCGGAGTCTTATCGGCAGTAAGCCGGTGCTTAAGTATCTTGTCCCCGACATTTCCCATGCCCGTTTCATTCACGCCCATATTGGCGATTATCTCGGCATTTTCATTTGTTTTACGTCTTATCACGGAGATTATCTTCTCCCGCTGATCGAGGGTCATGGCATGCACTGTCTTCTGTGCCTTTACGGCTGCCTCAATGGCATCATTCATATCCCGGAATACGCCATGCATTCCCGCCGTGCCGCCCTCTATCTGCAGATTCGCCAT
>CACZNY010000104.1 GCA_902782655.1 uncultured Lachnospiraceae bacterium | reverse complement strand
CTGAGAAAGGGGAGATAAACAGATGGGAAATAACGGGATTTTATTATATATAGATCCGGGAACAGGAAGCATGCTCTTTACCATCCTTCTGGGGGTGATAGGCACCGGAATGTTCTTCGCCAAGAAGCTTATGATGAAGATAAAGTTCCGTCTTTCCGGCGGCAAAGCCGATGTTTCCTCGGATATACTGCCCTATGTCATCTTCAGTGAGAGTAAAAACTACTGGACCACCTTCAAGCCGGTATGCGATGAATTTGAAAGAAGGGGCATAGCTGTGAATTACTGGACAGCGTCAAAGGATGATCCGGCGCTGAGTGAGAAATATGAGCATGTAAAATGTGAATTCATCGGTGAAGGAAACAAGGCCTTTGCCAAGCTTAACATGATGAATGCCGATATATGTCTCGCGACGACTCCGGGACTTGATGTGTATCAATGGAAAAGGTCAAAGAATGTAAGGTATTATGTGCACGTAATGCACAGCGCAGCCACCACCCTCCTCTATAGGATGTTTGGAATGGACTACTATGACGCCATACTTGTCACGGGGGATTTCCAGATAAAGGAAGTGCAGGAGCTTGAAGAGGTGAGAAAGGATCCGAAAAAAGATGTGGTCACTGTAGGAAGCCTCTACCTCGACGCGATGAAGGACAGGCTGGACAGTATCAAGTCAGAGGATAATAAAAGGGAGGATAAATGCACAGTGCTGCTGGCTCCTTCCTGGGGCGATGCTGCTATCCTGAAGCTTTATGGGGAAAAGATAATAGATGCCCTTGTAAAGACCGGATACAGGATAATAATCAGGCCTCACCCGCAGTCTATGAAATCGGAAAAGGATCTTATGGATAAGCTGATGGCCAAATATCCTGCGGGAGAGGATCTTATCTGGGATTTTGAGCCTGATAACTTCAATACATTATGCAGATCGGACATCATGATAACGGACTTTTCATCTGTAATGCTGGATTTTGCCCTTGTCTTTGACAGACCTGTGATTTATGCGGAATATGAGCTTGATAAATCTGTTTATGATGCCTGCTGGATAGATCATCCCCTGTGGCAGGAGGAGACTTTCCCTAAGCTTGGAGCTCCGCTTAGGGAGGAGGACTTTGGAAGGCTGAAGGAGATAATAGATGCAGCGATCACAAGCGACGAATATGCGGCTGCAAGGACAAAGGCCAAGGAAGAGGCATGGATGCATATTGGAGAAAGTGCAAAGAGAACTGTGGATTATCTCGTTAAAAAGAGTGCCGGAGCGGAAGCAGAGGTTTCAGACGGGAATGAAGGAACGCAGTAAGGAAGTAACCGGGAAACTGCTTCTGGTTTTCTTTGCTGCGTCAGCAGTCTTTTTTTCGGTATGGCTTTTCCTTTTCATGAAAGACCCGACGGGCTCCCAGAGAGCTGTCATGCATACCGATGGTAACGACTGGTTCATGGACTGGTTCAATGTCGTCTATTATTCGATCGGTAAGAAACCCTATATATGGGGGCTCACAGAGGAAAGAAGTCTGCCGCCTCTTACCTTTTTTCTGCTCTACCCTTTCTCATTACTGTATGATTATGATGTGACCGGATGGGTCGAGAATGAAACGAGGTATTTATCAAGATATGCCCAGCTTCCGATGGTGGCGGCTCTCGCTGTTTTTGTTTTTTCTTACCTTCTGCTTTTTTATGCAATGTACAAATCAAGTAGGAAAGGGGATTGTCTCAGGAGTGATACAGGCAGGGCAGTCCTGTTTCTTCTCTTATTCCTTTCGGGCGTGAACATATACTGTCTGGATCGGGGAAACCTGCAGGTCATTACTGCGGCGGCAGTTTTTCTTTATATTTATCTGTGCAATGACAGCTCTGATTCCGATCATGCAAAAGGTACGGGAAGGACTTTCGGGATCAGAGCTTTTATCGGATGCTTTTGTCTTGCGTTCGCGGCAGCTCTTAAGATATTCCCTGCAGTCATGGGAATCCTGCTGCTCTACAGAAAGAAATGGAAGGAGGCCGTGTGCGCATTTGTTTTGGGCGTATCCATGTATATCCTTCCCTTCCTATGGATGGATATGCCTTTCACGGAAGCCGTGGGAGGTTTTATAAAGACTTTGGGAGAGCACGCTTTATCCTACATGACGGTAGCGGAGTTCGGGTTTTCCACTCCGGTTATAATATCGCTTACGGGATTAAGCCACGGTATTTTGCAGATCGCAGCTTATATTGCTGCGGTGCTTTCCCTGTGCACGGCATGGATCCTTCCGGGATGGAAGAAGATCATGCTGCTTATGCTGATGCTTGTGATGACATCAGGGCAGCAGGGATATTATTGCCTGATGTTCCTCTTCCTGCCGATAGTGCTGTTTTTTAATGAGGAACATTCATGGAGAGAGGTGGTATACGTGCTTATTTTTGCCGTGATCCTTTCACCATTACAGAGAACATCATATTTAGGAGAAACAGCCATACCGGCAAGAGCTGTTATCAATATGGTAATGATAGTGCTTTATCTATGGCTGATAGCGGAAGGGATAAGGGGCGTGTTGGCCGTGAGGCGGGCACGATCTGTCGGATAGATATATGGGCAGCTATTTATATGCATTTGTGATCTATCCGATAGAAATGCTCATTGAGACGGTCTTTTCTGTTTCAATGGAAATGGTCCCAAGCGTGGGATATGCGATAATCTTTGTAAGTATTGCCGTACAGCTTCTGGTACTGCCGATCTATAAAAAGGCGGATGAGCTTCAGGAGGAGGAAAGGCAGCGGCAGAAGAAAATGGCGCCCTGGGTAGAGCATATAAAGAAGGTGTTTAAAGGTGATGAGCGGGTAATGATGCTTTCAACCTACTATAGGAAGGAGAATTATCATGCTCTGTATCAGCTTCGCGGTATACTTCCTCTTTTGCTGCAGATCCCTTTCTTTATTGCAGCATATGATTATCTTTCCAAATGTCCCGCCCTTGAGGGGGCTTCATTCTACTTCCTGAAGGATATGGGCAGGCCGGACGGCCTGCTGGTCATCGGGGGAATCGCGATAAATGTCATGCCTGTTGCAATGACACTGATAAATATCATCTCCGGCATGATATATACCAGAGGTCTGGGTATGCGTGACAAGCTGCAGCTGTTTATCACGGCAGGAGTATTCCTGGTACTCTTGTATGATTCACCCTCGGGATTGGTGTTTTACTGGACATTGAACAATGTCTTTTCATTGCTTAAGAATATATTTATGAAGCTCGTGAAGCATCCCCGTGAGATCGCTTCTTTTGCAGCCATGATGTTTGGGCTCCTGTATTGCTATAAGTGCTATACCATCGGAGGCTGGGAAACATCTTCGGGCCGCATAGTCATGGTGATCGTTTTCATTGCGGGATGCATACCGATGACGGGACTGCTGCTTGACAGATTTGCTCCGGGATCAAAGGCGCCCATGGTAACAGCCGAAGAAAGAGCCGTTTTCCGCACAGCCTGTCTTACAGCTACGGTAACGCTTGGAGTACTGATACCTGCAGCCACAGTTGCATCCTCACCCTTAGAGTTCATTATCAAGGGACACTACGTAAATCCTCTTTTACAGATACTTTACTGCTTTGTTGTGTCGGCAGGTATTTTCATGCTTTGGGGGAGTATCTTCTTTCATTTCTATCCTGCACGGTCAAAAAAGATCCTGTGCT
>CACZNY010000103.1 GCA_902782655.1 uncultured Lachnospiraceae bacterium | reverse complement strand
TCGAGATACTCGCGGTCTGCGTATATGCCCTTCTCCCTTATTATCCGGGCCGTCCGTACCGGAAGCTCCGCTGCTATGTGAAAGTCCTTGGCCGGATTATCCCCGATGTATATCATCTCAGAGGGCTTTACCTTAAGCCTTTCAGCCATCTCGGCAAATCCCTTCGGGTTTGGCTTCCTGTATTCCGCTCCGCCGAATTCATCATTCAGTATGATCTCATCGAACCAGTACCCTGTATCCTTGTCTGAGGCAGATGTTTCCGAATCCTGTTTGACGTATTTATGTAAACCCATATTCGGTTCATTATGTAAACCACTCGGTTCTGCGTTATGTGAACCAGGCTCCTTCGAAGCCATCATATTCGCCACAGCCGTCCTGATCTTATTCCTCTGTCTGTCAGGATCGCCGTCGGAAATGATCCCCATGAGTATCCCCTTTTCCTTAAGCGCCATGAGCGTTTCCAGGACATCAGGATAAAACCTTGTATCGGCAGGATGCTCCCTGTATGCCCTTATAAGCTCCCTCAGCTCTTCTTCGGTATACGTCTCCTCATAAGAATCAAAAAGCCTGTTGAAAGCCCTTGAATAGGTCTCCTCTGAAAGCTCCCAAAGCCTCTCTTCTATTTCCTCCGGAGTATGCCGAAGCCTCTCCGACAGAAGCCTTGAAACAAAACGGTAGCCGCTTGCCACAAACTCATATTCGGAGATCAGGGTATCATCAAGATCAAATATAACAGCTTTGATTTTTTCTGTATTCTCTAAACAGTCCATCATTATGTCAACTAAGCTAACATCCCTCAAGGCTTCGATTTATGTCAACCATCTCTATATCCCCACGAGCCAGATATCATGTCAACCAAGCTAACCTCCTTCGGAGCTCGGCGTTATCCCAACCACTATCACTCTCCGCGAGTTTGGAATTATGTCAACGGGCGCTATAGTTCCGAGACCCTAAATTATGTCAACTAATCGCACATTCCTCAGCAAGGTCAAATTATGTCAACCCAAGCGATAATATCTATCAGCCTCTGAATCCCGAAGCCCCTGATCATTTTTCGAGTTCATCATCCTCGTTCAGCATTATCGAAGCATCAAATCTAAGGAAGGTCACATTCTCGCGGAAGCTGTCATCCCTTTCAAGCCGCTCCCCCCTTATAAGCCTGTAAAGCTTCTCGCAGGAGTCCGCCCCGGCCTTGATAGACATGGGCGCTCCCCCGCCGAACCTTGGATTTATCTCTATATACTCTATCCCCCGCCCGGTCCTCATACACTGGATAGTAATATGTCCCACAGCCTTCAGCTCCTCAAGGAGTCTCGTCACATCCTCAATGATCTCTCTGTCCCGGACGATCCGCCCCTTTGCTATCTCACCGCTCCTGGTAGCTATCCTGATCCGCGGCACCACGGTGATGATCCGTCCTTCCAGGTCAAGGAAGCAGTCTATGGTATACTCCGTCCCCTCCATGAAATCCTGAATGATATACTTCCCGTTTCCGATAAGCTCCCTGTAGGTATCGATCTCGTCCTTATTCTCCGCCTTGAAGGCATTGATGGATGACGAACCGTCAAGGGGCTTGATGAATAAAGGAAAGTCTGCCCTTCCCTCCTCGATCTCCTTATCCGATATCATCCGGGGCACAAGGAAACCGTGCTCCTCAAGCCATCTCTGGGTATTGGTCTTATCCCTGCAGATCCGTATGACCTCCTCAGAAGAAAGCAGGACCAGAGCCTCTGTGCTCTCCTCTATCTGCCTGCGCCTGTCGGCAAGCAGCAAAAGCTCAGTATCTATGGTAGGCACGATAAGTGCAACGTCGTATTTATTGCATATATCAATGATGGCCCCGATATATCCGTCATTATCCGAGATCAGAGGCACCTGCTCCCTCTCATCCGCAAAATACAGAGCCGGAGCCAGATTGCTGGCATCGGCCGCCACGATCTTCCCTCTGATCCCGAGCCTGTCCCTGGCCTCCCTGAAGCAGTTCACAAGCTCCACCCTCCGCCCTGCGGAAAGCACGAGGATATTTATATCATCCTTCCGTATCTTCATCTCATCCGTTCTCTCACCCGGCAATCTGACTGCCGGATTCTTTCAAGCTTTATGTCAACTAACGCTATCGTTGTAGTTATGTCAACCGGAAGCGGCGAATACTCTCGTCCCGTCAGCTCCGGCCTCACTGCTATTCCTTCGTCCCGGTAAAAAACTCCATTGTCGCATGTGTCTCAGAAGAGATCCCATCCCTCTTTACCACCGCTGCCACAGTCATAAAAACGATCTTCAGATCCAGCAGGAAGGAAACATTCCTCGTATACCAGACATCATACTCAAACTTCTTCTCCCAGGAGATCGCATTCCGCCCGTTCACCTGCGCCCATCCGGTAAGCCCCGGAAGCACATCATGCCTGTGCGCCTGCTCCTCATTATATAACGGAAGGTATTGCACAAGAAGCGGCCTTGGTCCCACGAAAGACATATCTCCCTTAAGGATATTGAAAAACTCAGGCAGCTCATCAAGAGAGGTAGACCTGAGCTTCTTCCCAAAGGAAGTAAGCCTGACTTCATCCGGCAAAAGCTCCCCGTTCTCATCTCTCTCATCCGTCATGGATCTGAATTTCATGAGCCCGAAGATCCTGCCGTGATATCCCGGCCTTTGCTGCCTGAAGAGCACCGGAGAGCCGAGCTTCACCCTCACCAGTATCGCCAGCACTATAAGCACCGGTGACAGCAGGGTGATGGCCGCAATGGAAAGCACGATATCAAAAAATCTCTTTACAAACTTCCGGTAGATCATTCATTCTTCCCGTTGCTGTATATACCCGTACCCGGCGTGTACTCATAGGTAGGCACCAGCTCCTTGATCCATTCACGTACATCGGCCTTTTCCTTTCTTGATTCTATATTAAGCTCGGAAAGGCTCTCAAAGAAGGCATCCACATCCATCTCGATGGGCTTGCCGATGTGTATAAGCTTGTTCGGAGTATCCTGCATGCCCTCCTCATCCATCAGCATCTCCTCGTACAGCTTCTCACCGGGTCTGAGCCCCGTGAACTTTATCTCGATATCCTCCCCCGGCACGAAGCCCGAGAGTCTGATGAGGTTTTTCGCAAGATCAAGTATCTTGACGGGCTCTCCCATGTCCAGGACGAAGATCTCCCCGCCCTTTGCATAGGCTCCCGCCTGAAGCACTAAAGATACGGCCTCGGGAATGGTCATGAAGTATCTGATTATCCTCGGATCAGTCACGGTGACGGGTCCGCCGGCCTCTATCTGCTTGTTGAAAAGCGGTATCACCGAGCCTGAAGAGCCCAGTACATTTCCGAATCTTACCGCCACGAAGGAGGTGGAGCCCTTTTTGTCGTAGGACTGCACTATCATCTCACAGATACGCTTCGTAGCCCCCATGATATTGGTAGGATTCACTGCCTTGTCCGTGGAAATAAGGACGAATCTCTCCGCCTTGTATTTAAGCGCCGCCTCGCAGACCTTCCAGGTTCCCATGACGTTATTCTTGATCGCCTCATTGGGGGATATCTCCATCAGAGGCACATGCTTGTGGGCTGCCGCATGATATATGATATCAGGATGGTATTTTTCGAAAACATCCTCCACCCTTGCCGTATTCCTTACGGAGCCTATGAGGACAAGCAGATGATCCACACAGAAATCGGGATACTTCATGCGAAGCTCCTGCTGTATGTCATAGGCATTATTCTCATATATGTCGAAGATGATCAGAAGCTTCGGCTGATGCGTGACTATCTGCCTGCAAAGCTCTGAGCCTATGGTTCCACCGCCTCCGGTCACGAGGACGGTCTTGCCCTTCACATAGCCCATGATGGAATCAATGTCTATCTCCACGGGATCACGTCCCAGAAGGTCTATGAGATCCACTTTTCTTAGCTGTGATACCGAAACCTCCCCGTTGACAAGCTGGTAGATACCCGGAAGCATCTTCAGATCGCATTTCGTCTGCTGACAGATATCCAGGATCTCTCTGAGCTCCTTCCTCGGCATCTTGGGCAGGGCCACTATGATCTCATCGATATTGTATCTGCCCACAGCCTCGATGATATCGTATCTGCCGCCCACCACCTTGACGCCATGTATATAGGCCCCCATCTTGGAGGGGTTGTCGTCTATCACGCAGCAGACCGCTTTCTGTATATATTTGCTGGTATTCATCTCACGGATCAGTGAATTTCCTGCTTCTCCCGCTCCGATGACCATGACGTTCACGTTCCTTGCGTTCTCGGTCTTCTTCTGGACGAAGGTCCTGAAAAGCCTGTAGGCAAAGCGGGACAGGCCGATGAGTATCACGAGCCAGATGGTATACATGAAGTAGTAGCTCCTCGGCACGGTGCGGTGCAGTATGAGCTGCATTACCACGAACTGCGCTATGCCCGAGCACAGACAGGCGCCGATAAGTGCTGCCATCTCCGGCATCCCGGCGTAGCTCCAGAGGCTGTGATACATCCGGAAAAGATAAAAGATTATTATGGTGGATATCACAAGTATCGGCAGATTCTGCCAGAGACTGTCTATCCAGACGTCGGCGTCATAGGTATTCACCAGCTCCGAGTAGCTCATGTCAAAGCGCATGAGAAGACCCAGTGCCGACGATGCCGCCACGGCCAGGATATCATATACAATAAGGGCGGCCCGCCTCACGGAGAGCTGCCGGTTGAATCCGTTACTGTTCATCACCCGTTATCTTGTACTCCAAAACGCTTTATTATACCACATCTGCCCTGAAACTCAAAAGATCAAGGTATACCCTTCTGTCTGCCATCATAATGAAGGTCATGAAGAAGATACTGTAAGGCGGTACCGTAAAATAGTTTTCAAACCAGGAGGTAAACATCATGGAGAAAGCCGCCGCCAGCGCAAGACGCGACGTTTCATCCAGCTTATGTAAACCGCTCTCCTGATTTCCTTTATCCTCTGCCTTATCTATGTAAACCTTCTCAAACCTCCTGTACATAAGTATCAGGACCAGCATAAACACTATGATCCCATGCACCACGAGTATGTCAAACATGCCGTTATGCACCTCGAAGATCTCGAAGCTCTTAAGCTCATAGGCGGAGCCGATGCCGGTAAGGGGTGAAGCAAGAAAGGCTCCCCAAAGCTCCCGCCATATCGCCTCCCTTCCGGAGAATACATCCTTATAAAGGAATCTGGCATTTCCCACAGTCTCTGCTATCCACACATATGCCGCAGTGAATAAGACCGCTCCTGCCGATGCCAGGAAAAATAGCAGCCTCCTGACCCACCTGTGCCGTACTGTCATGCCGAAAAGCAGATATACTGCCGCGAAGCCAAGCATCCCTGCCATGACCGTCCTTGAATGATAGAGCATGGACAGGATGAAAGCGGTTATGAAAATGACCCATTTGAAATATGCTTTGTGATCGCTTAAAAAAGCCGGCGCGCCGTCTCTCCACTCCTCCACGAGGATCATGGCGAAATAAGCCATGAGCATGAAAGCAAAGCCTGCCATATTGAAATTGTATGACCAGCGCACATGCGAATACCAGAGGATCACGGGACAGGCACCGGTAAAGGAAAGGCAAAGCACCGATCCCTGCTTCAGCTTTAGCTTACCCGACACGTAGGCTATGAGTGCAAGATCCGAGGGTATGAATACCGCGCCGTAGCCGGATCCCGTGATCAGGACAAAGACCGCAGAAAGCACGATCGTCGCGGCAGTCATTATAAGGTCGGCATTCCGTCCTCTGATATCCTCAGCAAGATACGGCAGGGCCAGCACGCAAAGCACCAGAAAGATGAGCAGCGAATCATACCTTACGGTGAAGGCATACACGTCATGATTCACAAAGGACGACGCAACCAGAAAAATGAAAAGTCCGCAGAATATGATGTTATCCTTCTTTTTAAGCTGCTCCACCCGTAAACTTCCTCTTCACAAAAAGTATCTGATCCCTGTACAGAAGGATCAGGATAAATAATATAACAGCCGCTCCCGCATAACACCAGGGGAAGGAAACAAGCTGCTTTGCCGAAGCTGCGGCTATCTCACCCTTCCCGGCTCCGAATCCCGGATACATAGTGACGGCTCCTGATATGACGATAAGGGCATATCCCAGCGCGTCGCGTTTTATGTCAACCAAAATCCGTACATGCTTCCCTGTAAGTATATAGGCTATCACAAACATAGTAAAATAGGAGATCAGGGTGGCACAGGCCGCCCCTGTGGCGCCGAAGAACAGGATGCCGAGATAGTTCAGGATTATGTTAACTATAGCTCCGGTCCCCGTGGCTATCCCCATGCTTTTCCCGTCCTTGTGCGCGAGGCAGATGGAGCCGAGATATCCCTCCAAAGCTCCGAATATCACCGATATCAAAAGCGGCGGCACCAT
>CACZNY010000102.1 GCA_902782655.1 uncultured Lachnospiraceae bacterium | reverse complement strand
TCTGCCGCGGCGCAGGGACTTCCCAGGGAGATAGCGGAAAAGATCGGATCCATTGCGGCAGGATCCGTAGCAAAGACCACCCTGGCTAATAATGTCTTCTTTGATCCGGATCAGAAGAAGGTTGAAAAGTTCGTGTCAGACATGGGCTTTGACCTCGAGCTCATTCCTGTCAGCAGTTATCTGCCGGCTTCGGTGAAGTCGGCGCAGGATCTTCCGGAGGAGCTGAAGACGAAGCTCATCGAAGCTATATCGGGCATCCATTTCTGGGTGATGACCGCGAAGTCCGAAGTCACCGAGAGCTTCGAGCGTAGCGAGGACAATTTCAAGGCAGATGTAAAACTTAATGACAACACGCTGAACGTATCGCTGACGGGACGTCTTGATACGATCACCTCTCCGGGTCTTCTTTCTCTTTACAGGGAAGCAGAAGCAAAGGGCAGCATTGAGAGCATCTGTGTGGACATGAAAAACCTTGAGTATATATCCTCCGCAGGCCTCCGTGTTATCCTCATAATGAGAAAGGCGCTCAAGAGCGAAAAGGACTTCAGCCTGATAAACATGAGTGATGAGGTAAAGAAGATAATAGAGACCACAGGATTCGATACGATATTCTGCTGATCCTGTTCCTGTAAAACTCCTCTGCGAGATCGTCTGTAAGACCTTCTCTCACTCACCCGTCTTCCGAATCGATCCACAGGCTCATCCGGGCTATCAACCCGCATAAGCCTGTGGTTCTGTGATTGACCCGATTTTCCGTTTCTGATATCTCATTTGCTGTATCTCTCAATGGTTCTCATCACAGCAGGCAAATATGCGCCTCCAAACAGATTCAGATGGTTTGTCAGATGGTATAGATTATACAGATCACGTCTGCTCTCATATTCCGGGATTGCTCCCATGGCCTTAAAATAGGAAGCATAAAATCTTTTATCAAAGCCTCCGAACAGTTCAGTCATTGCGATGTCAGCCTCGTTACATCCCACATATACCGCAGGGTCTATAAGCATGGGATGCCCCGTCTCATCCGACATGAAATTTCCTGACCACAGATCTCCATGCAAAAGAGAAGGCCTCTCCGGCTCATAAAGAAATCTGTCAAGACTGTCAAGAAGCCTGTTTGCCTTCATTATCGTGCTGCTGTCAAAATAATCCGATGCCAGTTCAAGCTGAGGCCTCAGTCTGCATTCCGAAAAAAACTCTATCCAGCTGTTCCCGGGAGTATTCTTCTGTCTTCCTGCCCCGATATAATTGTCACTCTTAAAGCCATATTTTCCGCCATTCACAAAGGATGACGTCTCTGCTTTATGCAGTGCGGCAAGGCTCACCCCAAGCTCTTCCCAAAAATCCCGTCCTGCCCCGGCTCGATCAATATATTCCATCAGAATAAATGAAATGCCATCGCCTGTACCTAAAGCATGTATATGTGGAACCCTGATCGTTTCTGTTGCCCTTATGGCTGCGACACCCTCAGCTTCTGCCCTGAAGAAATCCGCATTGGAAATTCTATTGGTCTTCAGGAAAAGCCTTTTCCCATCAGAAAGAAAAAGCTCGTAGGCATCATTGGCATCTCCGCCATGAACCGTCTGCTTTTTCTCTACAGCAGCCTCCCCTCCGCAGGCTAATGAAACAGCTTCTTTTAACGAACTGCAAAAAGGTATTCTTTCAGAATTTGTTTCCATTCCATCCCCAGCCTTCTTATCCTAAGGAACTGTTCAGAAATAACTTTACAGTTTGGCGAAGGATGATTTTTCGAGTGCAAATTTCGTTTGTCATAGCAGATTACCTCCTCAAAAATGCGTTCGGGCAGCCCGGATTTCCTATTTATGATCTGATTATAACGGTTCAGCAGCTGCCGCACAATGGTCAGTGTCTTGTGATAAAAGGCTGATATCCCCTGTGAAGAGCGCCTGTAAAACAGGAGAAGGAGGGGCAAAAGAGACCATCCATCATTGTCGGCGGCCCAAAATTAACAGATGCGCAAATCCGGAACCGGAGTTATAATAATTTATCATGAAGGAAAAAGTAATTAAGATCATAACTGCATTGTCTGTTCTTTTTTTGATGACGGCCTTTTCTGTTTTATTGAATATTGATCGCGCCTATGCATCGGAATCTGATATAAAACCCCTGCAGGGACGGACTATGTACTGTGTCGGAGATTCCATAACTCTGGCGATCGGGGGGAGCAAAGACATAAACGGCCGGTACATCAGTTTCTCTGATTATCTTGGTCAGTATTCCGGAGCAGCTGTCATTAATTCAAGCTTTGAAGGAGTGCAGATCGGTGATTACGGAATGAATAATTGTATAATGCAGAGACTTTACAGCATTCCTGTTGACACCTCCGTGATAGTTTTCTGGGCGGGAGTAGATGATTTTATCTGGGGGACACCCATGAATTACGGGAGATATAAGGATGATGTAGATTTTGCGTTTTCATATATGAAAAATGCCTTTCCTAATACAAAGATCATTATCGTCACGACATTTAAGAACCGTTCTGAAGCGATCCGTATGGACAGGGGAGCAACCTTGGCCCAATTCATGCAGTATCAGGTTGACGCAGCATCACGGTATGGATTCTCTGTCGTGGATTTTTATAATACGGGCTTTAGTCCGCTGAAAACACCGGAGTTTTTTGCGGATGATATTCACCCGAATGATGCGGGAAACAGGCTTATAGCTGATATTATATATAAGAAAATACTGGAATAGCCTGCCGGCTTGATTCCCCGGCTCCGG
>CACZNY010000101.1 GCA_902782655.1 uncultured Lachnospiraceae bacterium | reverse complement strand
GAATGGGATCTTGCCGACGGGAAAAAAGAGTTCGGCATAGCAATGGTGGATCTTAATTTCCTTAAGAGGATCAACGATACCTACGGACATGAGCAGGGGAATATAGCAATAAAGAAGCTCTGCTGCATTACCTGCCATACATTTGAGCATTCACCTGTTTTCCGGGTGGGCGGGGATGAATTCATCATCATATTGAGGAATCGCGATCTGGAGAACAGGGACGCTCTTTTGGAGGAATTCAGGTCTAAGCTTGAGAAGCTTCGGGAGGACAGCTCTTTAGAGCCCTGGGAGCAGATATCAGCGGCTATAGGAGTGGCAGTCTATGACCAGAGCCGTGATGCGGGAGTGGATAATGTGGTCAAGAGAGCGGATCAGGCGATGTATGAGAATAAAAAGGAAATGAAGGCAGTAAGAGATTAAGGCGGGGACTGATTCAATACTTTTGGCGTCTGAATCATATAATGCTGTGTTTTACAGAGGAGGAGAAAAATGGATACAAAGAAGTACGACGTAACGGCGCTCGGTGAGCTTCTCATCGACATGACTAATAACGGCAAGTCGGAGCAGGGCAATGTGCTCTACGAGGCGAACCCCGGAGGAGCTCCATGCAATGTGCTTGCCATGCTGAAGAAGCTGGGACACAGGGTCGGATTCATAGGGAAGGTAGGAGATGATATTTTCGGCCACGAGCTTAAAGCGGTACTTGAGGAGACCGGGATCACGACTGACGGTCTTGTCATGGATAAGGATGTCCGTACAACGCTGGCCTTCGTTAAGACCTTCGAGGACGGAGACAGGGACTTTTCGTTCTACCGCAATCCCGGAGCGGATATGATGCTTACGAAGGAGGAGATATCAGACGGGCTTCTGAAGAATACCAGGATATTCCATTTCGGGACTCTTTCCATGACTCACGAGGGAGTAAGAGAGGCGACGATCCATGCAGTAAAGACGGCAAAAGAGGCAGGAGCACTGATATCCTTTGATCCTAATCTCAGGGAGCCTCTCTGGAAAAGCCTTGATGAAGCAAAAGAACAGGTGCTTAAAGGGATGTCTTACTGTGATTTCCTGAAGATCTCGGATAATGAGATACAATGGCTTACAGGTGAAGAGGATTATACGGAGGGCATCAAAAAAATATATGAGAAATATGATATCCCGCTGATAACGGTATCTCTCGGCAAGGAAGGCAGCCGGGTCTATTACAGAAAAGACAGGAACTCAGACGATTTTGTTATGGTCGAGGCCGCGCCGTTTTTGCAGGAAAATACCATAGAGACTACCGGAGCGGGGGATACCTTCGGCGGATGCATCCTTCACTTTATACTTGAGAAGGGACTTGATGATCTTTCGGAAGCGGATCTTAAGGAGATGCTGACCTTCGCCAATGCTGCCGCTTCACTGATCACTACAAGGCGCGGAGCCTTAAGGGTAATGCCTGAGGCTGAGGAGGTGAGAGCGCTTATAAAAGACCGGGAAACCGGTGCGTGAGGGATAGGATCACCCGAAGTACTGACATTATGATTCAGTGGTTTGCAAAAACCACTGAATTTTTTTCGGCAGGACTGTCAGGCCGGCTTCTTTATACCCTGTCTGATTTTTGACACAGTGCCCGGTTTGTCCAATTTCAAATGGAACCCCGGATATGGTATCATCAAGGGCGCTGTCGTGGATTACAGGCTTTTTTTCAGGCTGCGGATAAGAGGTTATTCATGGGTGATAGATATATGCTTGGGATAGATATAGGATCGACCACCGTGAAGGTGGCGCTTATGGACGGGGATATGAGTATCCTCTTTTCCGACTATCGCAGGCATTTTGCGAATATAAAGGAAACGCTGGCAGAGCTTATCGAGGACGCCTTCCAAGTCACGGGGGACGTGGAGGTAGCTCCGATGATCACGGGCTCCGGCGGACTGACGCTGGCGAACGCGATAGGCGTGCCCTTTACCCAGGAGGTTGTAGCCGTCGCTACGGCACTGAAGCATTACGCTCCCCAGACCGATGTGGCAATAGAGCTTGGCGGAGAGGATGCCAAGATAATCTATTTTGAGGACGGCAATGTGGAGCAGCGCATGAACGGCATCTGCGCGGGAGGCACGGGTTCCTTCATTGACCAGATGGCGTCTCTTCTTCAGACCGACGCCGCCGGGCTTAATGAGCTGGCCGCAGGCTACAATTCTCTCTATACCATAGCCGCGCGCTGCGGAGTATTTGCCAAGTCGGATATCCAGCCCCTCATCAATGAGGGCGCAAGAAAGGAAGACCTTGCGGCTTCCATATTTCAGGCAGTGGTCAATCAGACTATATCAGGACTTGCCTGCGGCAAGCCCATAAGGGGGCATGTTGCTTTTCTGGGAGGTCCGCTCCATTTCCTTCCGGAGCTCAGACATTCCTTTATCCGCACCCTGCGCCTTGATGACGAGCATACGATAATACCTGATAATTCTCACCTTTTCGCGGCTATCGGCTGTGCGATAAATCATGATGACAGCTATCTGAGGCCCTTATCCTCGCTTGTAGAGGTATTGAAGTCACCCATTCATCTTGAATTTGAAGTGGAAAGGATGGAGCCTCTTTTTGCAAGTGAGAGAGCCTACAAGACCTTCATAGACAGGCACAGCAGGGCAAAGGTCAGGAAGGCTTCGCTTTCTTCATATAAGGGCAGGGCCTATCTTGGCATAGATGCGGGGTCTACCACGACCAAATGCGCCCTGATATCGGAAAAGGGCGACCTGCTTTATTCCTTTTATTCAAATAACAACGGATCTCCGCTGAAGACAGCCATAGAGTCCATTAAGGAGATATATGAGAAGAAGCCCGAAGGTGTGATGATAGCGGGAGCCTGCTCCACAGGCTACGGAGAGGCTCTGATCAAATCAGCTCTTCAGCTTGACGAGGGAGAAGTGGAGACGGTGGCGCATTACTACGCAGCGGCTCATTTCCGTCCCGATGTGGACTGCATCCTGGATATCGGCGGTCAGGATATGAAATGTATCAGGATAAAGAATTATACCGTTGATTCCGTGATGCTGAACGAGGCCTGTTCCTCGGGCTGCGGCTCTTTTCTTGAGACCTTTGCAAAGTCGCTCAATATGTCGGTGGAGGATTTTGCGAAGGCAGCGCTTTTTGCGCCCCATCCTATAGACCTGGGTACAAGATGCACGGTCTTCATGAATTCCAAGGTCAAGCAGGCTCAGAAGGAGGGCGCGGGAGTGGATGATATATCCGCCGGCCTTGCTTATTCCGTGATAAAGAATGCCCTGTTTAAGGTCATAAAGGTATCGGATGCGGAGGAGCTCGGAAGGGTCATAGTGGTCCAGGGAGGCACCTTCTACAACAATGCCGTTTTAAGGTCGCTTGAAAGGATAGCCGGCGTCGAGGTGGTACGCCCCGACATCGCGGGCATAATGGGAGCCTTCGGAGCGGCGCTCATAGCAAAGGAAAGGCATCAGGAGGGGACTGTATCCTCCATGCTGTCCATAGATGAGATAAGGAACCTGCAGTTTACCACCTCCATGACCAAGTGTCAGGGCTGCACGAATAACTGCCGTCTTACGATAAACCGCTTCACCGGCGGGCGCACCTTCATCTCGGGCAACCGCTGTGAAAAGGGGCTGGGGAGGACTAAGAGCAATACCGATGTACCCAATCTCTACGACTGGAAGATGAAGAGGATCTTCGGTTATGAGCCCTTGCAGGGCTTTGACGCGCCAAGAGGAGAGGTGGGCATACCCAGAGCTCTCAATATGTATGAGGACTATCCCTTCTGGTTCACCTTCTTTACGGAGCTGGGCTACAGGGTGGTGCTGTCACCGCCGGCAAGCCATAAGATATACGAGCTCGGCATCGAGTCCATACCCTCCGAGTCGGAGTGCTATCCGGCGAAGCTTGCGCACGGACACATACAGTGGCTGATAAACAATAATGTGAGGTTCATATTCTATCCGTCTTTATTCTATGAAAGGAATGAGTTTAAGGACGCGGGCAATCATTTCAACTGTCCCATAGTCACGTCCTATTCGGAGAATATAAAGAATAATGTGGAGGATCTGAAGCTCAGGAACGTGGACTTCAGAAATCCCTTCATAGCCTTTGATTCGCCGGAGGATATCTATCCGAGGCTTATAGAGGCTCTGCCGGAGGTCGATCCCGAGGATATCATCAAGGCTGTATTCAAGGCCTGGGACGAGCAGGGCAGGGCAAGGAAGGACATACAGAGAAAGGGCGAGGAGGCTTTGGAGTGGATAAGAGAGAATAACGCCAGGGGAATAGTGCTGGCGGGAAGACCCTACCACATCGATCCCGAGATAAACCACGGGATACCGGAGCTTATCACCTCCCACAGGGTAGCGGTGCTGACGGAGGATTCCGTATCGCATCTGGGAAAGGTTGAGAGGCCTCTGCGTGTCATCGACCAGTGGATGTACCATTCCAGGCTTTACGCTGCGGCTGAGTTTGTGAAGCAGCGTGATGACGTGGATCTTATACAGTTAAATTCCTTCGGATGCGGGCTCGACGCCGTGACCACGGATCAGGTGGCGGAGATATTGGAAACGGGGGATAAAATATATACTTGTCTGAAAATAGATGAGGTCAATAATCTGGGTGCAGCCCGCATCCGCGT
>CACZNY010000100.1 GCA_902782655.1 uncultured Lachnospiraceae bacterium | reverse complement strand
TATATCAGCTGAAGATATAGCGGGAAAAGCCAATACGGAACATATTGCAAGAGTCTTGACATTAGATGATTTGTTTATATAAGGCAACCTTGTTGCCTTCATGTGGCAGCTGTCCATCTTTGCCTATCAGGCGCGTTTTGAAGATAATATACGCGCGATCCTTTATAAATCTGCTCTGATAGCATTCAGGAACATAGGCTGGATGATCTTTCTGGCTGTCTTTTTTGCAGCTCTGATATATCTGTGCCGTTATCTTATCGTACTGACAGTCATCATTCCGGGGGGGTATGCCTGTCTGATGCATCATGTATTCGAGCATATCTATGTAAAAACAGGATGGATCAGTAAGGATGATCCTTCTGAAATGAGGGACTGAATCCCGTCATTTTCATATATTCAGCTGCGTATCAGACCGTCCTTCGTACAGGACACAGTTTAATTTTTGTTTATTCACATTTGCGTCACAGTTTGAGAGTATAAGTATTATCATCGACAGGCCGGGGGAATGCGCAGCTTCGGTCTGGGACAAAGGATCATACTACTTGGAGGTATAAGAGATGATATATGATGATTATAACGACAGCGAGAAGAAGAATGAAAACTACGACAGCGGTTACGCAAATGTAGGATCGTCCGGAACCAATACAGCGAATAAGTATGAGGAAGCCCATACCGGGTCGGATGATGCATACAGCCGCAGATCTGATACCGGATATACCGGCGGCAGCACTGCATACGGCAGCCAGACTTCATCCGGGACAGGCAGCACATACGGCAGCCAGACTTCATCCGGGACAGGCAACGCGTACAGCAGCCAGACGTCATCCGGAGCAGGTAATGGATACGGCAGCCAGACGACCTCCGGAAGCTACAGGGCGCCGGGAAGCAGCACCGGCAGCTACGGCGGCCAGTACAGGAGCCAGTATGGGGGACAGAGTACATACAGCAGCTCCTATGGAAGCACTCAGGGACGCCCTCATTACACTTCATATCAGGATGCGACCTACAGGACTCCGGGATATGGCTCAGGGAATCAGACAGGCCAGAAACCTAAGCAGCCGGGAGCGAAGAAGAGCTTCTGGAAGAGAGCGGTAGCAGCCATAGTCGTAGGAGTGCTTCTGGGCGGATCAGCAGCGGGAGCCTTCTACGGAGTATATAAGATGACAGGGCTTGACGAAGCCGTGACGACACTGGCTAAGGCTAAGGATATAGAGAAATCCGCAAAGGCAGTGACCACCACTACGGCAGCATCGGCTGATAATAAGAAGGAAGAGGTGCATGAAGCGATCGCCACCACCACCAGCGGGAGCAGCAGCGTGAGTCAGGTCGTGGAGGATGTGATGCCGGCTGTAGTAGCCATAACCAATGCAGTGACCATGCGGGGACAGACCTGGTGGGGACAGACTATCGAGCAGACAGGCGAATCGGCAGGATCCGGTATCATAGTAGGCGAGAATGATGATGAGCTGCTTATCGTGACCAACCAGCATGTGATCTCGGATGCGACGACCCTTTCCGTACAGTTCGTGGACGGCAGTGCGGCTGAGGCGAATCTTAAGGGACAGGACGAGGAGGCTGATATAGCAGTCATAGCGGTAGCCAAGGATTCTCTTTCCGGCAATACCGCAGATAAGATCAAGATAGCTACTCTTGGCGATTCCGGCTCCCTCCAGGTAGGTGAGCAGGTGGTGGCTATAGGAAATGCCATGGGCTACGGACAGTCGACGACTACCGGTATAATAAGCGCTCTCGGAAGAGAGACCGAGCTTTCAAACGGTACGCATGAGCTTATCCAGACGGATGCGGCGATCAATCCCGGCAACTCCGGAGGTGCGCTGCTCAATATGAAGGGTGAGCTTATCGGGATCAATGAGGCAAAGGCAGGAGGAGTGCTTTCAAACGGTACGATAGTAGAGGGAATGGGATATGCCATCCCGATATCCAAGGTGCAGCCCATCATCGATGAGCTGATGAATAAGGAAACCAAGGTCAAGGCAAAGGAGGGCAATCAGTCCTATCTCGGTATAGGCGGCGTGGATGTGACCTCTGATGTAGCCGGAACCTACGATATACCTGAGGGAATATATGTGGCTCAGGTGGAGGCCGGATCAGCGGCTGAGAAGGCCGGTATAGTAAGTGGAGATGTCATCGTTAAGTTTGACGGACAGTCGGTGAGCTCCATGGAGGATCTGAAGGATCTTATGCAGTATTATGAGGCCGGCTCGACGGTAGAGCTTACCATAAAGAAGCAGTCTGAGGGCGGCTACACCGAAAATAAGGTTTCGGTCACACTGGGCAAGAGACCGGAAGGGCAGTAATACAAAAGCCTTTGAAGGCTGAGATATTATAGATGAAGCGGCGGGTTCGTGATCGACCCGCCGCTTTTGAGTTGCCGGGAAGTACAGGAGCCTGAAATGCCACATGGAGACTGGCTTTTTGTGCTATAATAAAAAAGCGGCTGCACGGCGTTATTTATTTCACCGCGGCATCGTGCCATTTCTTTACCGGAAACCGGAGGGCAGACAGTGCATAGAGGACTTGTCATAATTACAAATCTTCTGATAATGGGGTTCATACTGTTCCTGATCATCAGATATGCGAATATCAAGGCAGTCGAGAGTGATCAGAATGAGATCGCTGCTTTTGAAAAGATGACTATGACTACCAGTCAGATCATCGCTAATTACCTTGAGGATGAACAGCATCTTTGTGACATATGGGCAAACTATATCAATACTTCGGCGGAAGAGGGCGCTCCGATGACAGCAGGGGAGGCTGTAGACTTTATAAGGAAGGTGAAGATCTATCCTGAGATCGAAGGCCATCTGATCTTTCCCGACAGTCAGGAAATGGAAGGCATCTCGACGGCGGCCAAGGTATCTGAGCCCGGTGATTATACGGTTTCCTACAAAAATATAGATATCTTTGACAATATCGAAGGCGTGAGCGATACAAATGATGTTATCAGTCTTACAAGAGCATACACAAACCCCATGAACGGAGTGCAATCCATCGCGTTCTTAAATAATGTGAATATTCTTGACAAGGGAAGCCATGAGCTGAAGAAGGGGCTTCTGATGCGGGTCGTTCCTTTGAGCCTTCTTGAACAGGAGCTGATCTTTCTTAAGGGCGAGTACGAGAATGTCGAGATAAGCCTCGTGGACAGGGAGGGTGATTACGTTGTCCATGGCAGGTCCTTTAAGAGCAACAATTTCTTTGAGTATTACAAATCATATAATCCGGCTTCGGCAGAGGAATATGAGCAGGTGATCCGGGAGATAACCGGCGGGACAGGCTCGATGACGATAAGGAACGTTAAGGGAGAGGATTGTGTTTTGTCCTACACACCTCTTGAGACCATGACGACATGGGTTCTGCTGGCCTGTATACCTGTGAACGATCTCGAGACGAGCCGGTCGATAGACTGGCTGCTTCTTGGCATTTCGTCGTTCGGGTTCCTGCTCCTCCTGATATTCAATTCGATCGTCATGATGAATTACAACCGCGAGCTGTCAGAGGCCGCTCAGCAGGCAAATCAGGCCAATGAGGCCAAATCCTACTTCCTGTCCACCATGTCCCATGATATCCGTACCCCGATGAACGCGATACTTGGCTTAAACGAGATGGTACTCAGGGACTGCGGGGATGATAATATCAGAATGTATTCGGAGAGCATAAGAACTGCGGGAAGCACGCTCCTTGGCATCATCAATGATATCCTGGATTTCTCCAAGATAGAAGCGGGAAAAATGGAGATAATAAACGTGGATTACGGCTCTGCTTCCCTTCTTAATGACCTGGTAAATATGGTGCAGAAGAAGGCGGAGGATAAGGGTCTGTCATCTAATCTGGATATAGACAGGAATATTCCCATGACGCTTAACGGCGATGAGATCAGGATCAAACAGGTCATCATCAATATCCTCTCGAATGCCGTAAAATATACCAGTGAGGGAGGCATAACCTTCTCCGTACACGCGCAGAAGCTTCAGGATAAGCAGGACTCAGTCATGCTGAGGATCAGTGTCGCGGACACCGGCACAGGCATAAAACCCGAAGACCTTGACCGGCTTTTCGTTGCATTTGAACGTATTGAAGAAAAGAAGAACAGGAACATCGAGGGTACGGGGCTTGGCATGGCTATCACCCAGCGATTTCTTGACATGATGGGCAGTCATCTTGAGGTCGAGAGCGAGTATGGCAGGGGGTCGGTCTTTTCCTTTGAGCTTGAACAGAGAGTCGTTAAATGGGATCCCATCGGGGATTTCGAGGAAGCCTTCAGACGTTCATTGCGTGAGCGGGCAAATTACAAAGAGAAGTTTACTTCACCTGACGGAAGGGTGCTTGTGGTGGATGATACTCCTGTTAATCTCACTGTGTTTGTAAGCCTGCTCAAGCGGACCGGACTTAAGATCGATACGGCAGAGAGCGGTGATGAAGGCATATCGCTTTTTGTCAGGAATCATTATGATGTGATCTTTCTTGATCATATGATGCCGGATAAAGACGGTATAGAAACGCTCAAAGAGATGAAGGATATGACGGATACTCCGAATACAGGCACCCCCGTAATCTGTCTCACCGCCAATGCGATATCCGGGATGCGCGAGATGTACACAAATGCCGGGTTTGATGACTATCTTACCAAGCCTATCGATGCCGAAAGGCTGGAGATGATGCTTCTGCAGTATCTTCCGGAGGACAAGGTGCTTCCCGCGTCCGATGACGGTGATGACGGTGATGCCGATGATCAGGCGCTTCCGGATTTTCTGTCTGATATCAGGGGACTCGATATCAGCTCCGGTCTTGCCTATTGCGGCGATGCCGAGGATTATCTAATGGCTCTTGGCATGTACCTTGGAAGTGCGGAGAAGAAGGCGGAAGAGATTGAGAAATACTGGGCTGCAGGAGATATAAAGAATACGACCGTAAAGGTTCACGCGCTTAAGAGCGCATCACGCTCGATAGGCGCGCTGGAGCTGGGAGAATTTGCGGCAAGGCTTGAAAAAGCCGGAAATGACGGAGACCGGGAAACGCTGGAGAAGGAGCTTGGCGAACTGCTCCTCAGATACCGGGAGCTGGCGGGAGAGCTTGAGCCTCTGAAAGAACTGGAAGAGGATTAAGATAAAAAACTGTTATTCATCAATGGAGGGAATGCTTATGAAAAAGACATTGAGGACATTGTTTTCTTTGAGCCTGGCTGCCGTGCTTCTTTTGCAGGGCTGCGGCAGCGGAAAGAAGGAGGATGAGGCCTTCGTTCCAAAGTACGATAAGGACAGTGAGTTTTCTTTGACTGTCGCAGGGAGTTATTCCAATTTCGAGTCGCTTGAAGCGGAGTTTGAGCGTTTTTATGAATACTATCCCAATGCAAGTCTGCAGTATGTCACAATGGATGATTACAATAACGTCATCTCAAGCGCTCTTGTAAGCAGCGAGCCGCCGGATATCTTTACGACCAACACTGCCATGATCGGTAATGAGACCTATAACGATATGTTTGAGGCCTGCGAGGTTTTGTCCGATCCCGCGCTTGACATAGATTATTCCTGCATCAGAGAATCTCTGATACGCACTACGGATGCGGGTGATGTCATCATGCTCCCGATCTTTACGACCTCCTACGGAATGCTCGTAAATATGGATATCTTTGAAAAGGAGGGATTGAAGGTCCCGACTGACTATAAGGAGCTTGTGAAGGTCTGTGAGAAGCTTAAGAGCGCGGGATATGAATCTCCCGTGATGGGAGTGGACAGGTTCAGCGGATCGGGACTGTTTAACTGCTTTGTTTATCCCATGTTTGCCTATAACGTGATAAAGAATAATGACAGGATTGATTCCCTCAATGCTCTCGAGCCGGCCTCAGGGGAGATGATGCGTCCTTCGCTTGAGAGGCTTCATGAATTCGTAAACTCCGACTGCATAGATATGGCAAAATGTCAGGAGGAGATAACGGACGAATATGACTCGGTGATCATGAGGTTTTTTGAGGGTGATGTGCCGATGATGCTCGCTGCAGGTGATGTGGTTTCGGGAACGGCAAAGAGGGAGAGCAAGTCTGATTCCTTCGCCGCGAAGCCTTTTAAATACAGATTCTTTACCGCGCCTGCAGGCGACGACGGCGGATATTTTATCAATTCGACAAGCATCTGCTTTTCCGTTAATAAAAACAGCAGGAATATCGACATGGCCAATGAATTCATGCGGTTCCTTATCAGCAAAAAGGAGCTTGGAAACATGGCCGGATTGAAGCGTCTGATCCCGCCTGTCGAGGATTTCTCATCTGACGAGATCTATTCGGCGCTTGCTGAGATACCGGATGACAGGAGCTTCAGTGACAAGGAGACCGGGCTTATGGATCCGGCGGTCAGGCAATTCAGGGCGGCCATCTATGCTGTCGGAAACGGGGATATGACAGTGGATGAGGCTATAGCCGGATACGGAAATCTTCCTGAGGAGTAAACGGTAGTACACTAAGCTCGAAAAAACCTCACTAGTGGAGCGTATTTTAATTAGCTATACCAATGCGCTGAATGCTTGCCTGAGAGTGCATTTTCAAAAACGCAGGTGTAGCGGGGTGCTAAACAGCCAGTGCAAAATATGCCCTTTGGCATATTT
>CACZNY010000099.1 GCA_902782655.1 uncultured Lachnospiraceae bacterium | reverse complement strand
TCATATCCGCCGGGCATCGTGCGGATGAAGGTGTCCGCGCAGACTGACCTTGCGGCATTTTCCATCTCCTTAAGGCTCACATCACGCTCCGTGGAATAAGCAAGGTTATCCCGTATGCTTCCCTCGAAAAGCCAGGTATCCTGCAGGACCATGCCGAAATGCCTGCGAAGCTCATGGCGTGTCATCTCCCTGGTATTTATTCCGTCCACTATTATCTCTCCGCCGTCTGTCTCATAAAACCTCATCAGCAGGTTGATAAGCGTCGTCTTGCCGGCTCCGGTAGGTCCTACTATGGCGATCTTCTGCCCCTTCTTTACCTCAAAGCTCACATCAGTCATAAGCGGCCTGTCCGGAGTATAGCCGAAGCTGACATGCTTAAACTCCACCGTCCCGTCACAGACAGCAGGAGCCTTCCCCTCCTTTGGATCCGGTATCTCCTCCACGGCGTCTAAAAGTCCGAATATCCTCTCTCCCGCAGCCATGGCCTGGGAAAGCTGGCTTGACATCTGGGCGAAGGTGGTAAAGGGCTGCTGGAAGGTTTTGGTATACTGCAGGGCGGACTGTACAAAGCCTATGGTCATGGCCCCCCTGAGCGCCAGCAGGCAGCCTATTAGGCCGGAAATACCGTAGGCGATATTATTGACCATCTGGGTCAAAGGCATGACGGAGCCTGAGTATCTCTCTGCCGCTTCCGCCTTCTCCTGCAGTCCTTCATTTATTTCATCAAACTTCATCCTGGCCTTATCCTGATAATTAAAGCAGGATACCACGTTCTGTCCGTCAAACATTTCCTCGACATAGCCGTTTACTCTCCCTAAAAGGGACTGCTGCTCCGTGAAATTCTTCCTTCCTGCCTTCATCACAGGTCCCGTGGAAAGCCACGTCACCGGGATCAGCGCTGCAGCTGTCAGGGCAAGCCAGCCGTTTATACACAGCAGCATCACAAGTACGCCCACCAGTGTGATGACCGCCGAGATGCAAAGATACAGATTCTTCCCGAGCAGGGTGTTTATGGCGTCCACATCATTGGTGACCACGGAAAGTATCTCTCCGTTGGTACGGGTATCATAATAATCAAGCTTCATCCTGTGCATCTTTTTATCTATATCGCTGCGGATATCCCTTACCATATTTGATGCGATCCGCGCCAGCAGACGGTTTCCTGCCGTATTAAAGATGAATGCCAGCACATATATCAGGACCAGGACCACGATGATCCAGATGATCGCCTGTACCTTCCCGACAGGCATAAAGGGTCCCTGTACCCATACGGAAGCAGGATCCACCGCTCCATCGGAGGTTTTCGTAACAAACCACCGCTGATCCACTATACCCTCATACATTATCGTGGTAATATCTCCCAAAAGCCTCGGCGTAAGGACAGTAAAAAGAGTCCCGAATATCGTGGCAGCGACGGCTGATACAAACCTGCCCTTATAGCCTTTAATGTAGGAAAGCAGGCGCTTAAGCACTTTCAAGTTCATGCTGCACTTCCTCCTTTCCAAGCTGTATCTCGGCGATCTCCCTGTAAAGAGCGCAGGATCTTAGAAGCTCCCTGTGGGTTCCGATCCCTGTGATCTCTCCGTCCTCAAGGACCAGGATGCGGGTGGCATCCATTATCGTGCTCACACGCTGCGCCACCACTATCATCGTGGCATCCTTCATGTTCTCCTTTATATTCTGCCTGAGCGTCTTATCGGTCTTCATGTCAAGCGCGGAGAAGCTGTCATCAAAAATATATATCTCCGCCTTTTTCATGATGGCTCTTGCTATGGCAAGCCTCTGTCTCTGTCCGCCGGAGAAATTGGTACCGCCCTGGGCGACAGATGAATGGTATACGCCATCCTTCTTCTGCACGAATTCGGCCGCACAGGCGATCTCCGCCGCCTCCTTCCAGTCCTCTTCCTTTCCGTTTTCATTGCCGAAGTTCAGATTGTCGGCGATATCGCCGGAGAAGAGGACATTTTTCTGCGGCACATAGCCGATGATGTTCCTCAGCTCATCAAGCTTATAATCCCTGACATTGACTCCGTCCACCAGCACCTCACCGAAGGTCGTGTCATAAAGCCTCGGTATAAGCTTTACGATGCTCGACTTGCCGCAGCCTGTCCTTCCGATGATAGCCGTAGTCTCACCGGGCTTTGATACAAAGCTGATCCCTTTGATCACCGGCGCGTCGGCTCCCGGGTATGAAAAGGTCACATCACGGAACTCTATGGTGCCGTGTGAGGTTTTTTCCGGTGTACGCTCCTTAGGATCCGTGATGGATACCTCTGTTTCGAGCACCTCTCCGATACGCTTCATACACGCATACGCATCAGGAAACATGCTGACGACAGCGGCAAAAAGCATTATCGCTATAAGGATGATATTGATATACTGGGTAACGGCCACAAGAGCGCTCACATCGAGGGTATTATGCACCACCATATAGGAGCCCACCAGCATCGCCCCCACCGAGGTAAGACCGAAAAGGAAATTGACCACCGGCAAAAGCATGCCTGAAATGGCAAAGGACTTGCGGGAGATCTCGGATGATTCCGCATTTACTTCATCAAAGCGGCTTATCTCATACTCCTGCTTATTGAAGGCCCTGATCACCCGGACGCCCTCAAGAGCTTCAAGGAAGAGCCGGTTTATGGTATCGATCCTCTGCCTGAGCTTTACCGAATAGCGGCTTGCCGCGGTAAGGACAGCAGCTACCACAAGAATCAAGAGCGGGACCGCTATGGCAAGCACGACAGCCAGCTTACCGGTGGTCGCTACGGAAAGCACCAGTCCTATGACCGCCATCATCGGAGATAAAAGCCCTATACGGAAAAGCATTACAAGGAAGCTCTGGATCATGGTTACATCAGTGGTAGTCCTTGTGATAAGGGATGAGGTTCCGAATCTGTCCACCTCGCTTGCCGAGAAATCCTGAACCTTGTAGAAGATCTCCCTCCGAAGATCCGCCGAAAAGCGGGTCGTAAGCCTGGCCGCGAGATTCGTGGAAACGATGTTTGTGATGCATGCCGCTATTGACAGGATGATCATCGCCGCCGCAAGAACTATGATCTTCTTTTCCTTATCATCGTTCACACAGTCGATCATCATGCTTACCATTGTCGGAGCCATAAGCTGCGCAACGGACGCGAGCAGAGCGAATACCACCATTCTGGCCACCTGCCCGGTGTTAAATCTGATCCTTGAAAAAATTGCTGTCATGATTAGATCCCTCTTCTGCTGCCATTAATGATCTTCCCCGACCTGCTCTTTTCCGGAGCCGGTCCCGCAGGTAAGCGCCCTAATTACAGTGCCGGCCTTATGCACGATAGCCTGCCTGAACTTAAGAAAATGCTGAGCTTATCAGCATTTCCTTAATTATAATAAAACTGAAAGACCAAAACAACAGCTTGTACGGTCATTCCGCGTCTATAGTGGAAACACCCAGGGTCATCTCCTCCAGGACATCCAGCAGCATGCGGACGGTATCAAGGGAGGTAAGCATGGCCACATTGTGATCTGCGGCGCAGTGCCTTATGGCTACGCCGTCTCCGTAATGCACTCCCGAAAGGATCGCTCTCGTATTTATCACATAGCTCACATACCCCGCCCTGATGGAATCAAGGATCTCCTCGCTGCCCTCGCTTGGCTTATGCCTGATCCTCGTGCGTATCCCCGCCTCCTTCAGATACTGCCCGGTAAGGGTCGTGGCCTCGATATTGAAGCCCATGTCATAAAACCTCCGCACTAAAGGTATGGTCTCAAGCTTGTCTTCATCTGCTACGCTTACGACCACGGTCCCGTAGTTCTTAAGCTTAAGCCCCGATGCGACCATGGCTTTATACACAGCCCTGTGAAGCTTTTTGTCATAGCCTATGGCCTCCCCCGTGGACTTCATCTCCGGAGAAAGATATGCGTCCATGCCATGGAGCTTGGAGAATGAAAAAACGGGAACCTTTACGTAGTATCTTTCCTTTTCCTTCGGATATATCTCCTGTATCCCCTGCTCCTTAAGGCTTACCCCGAGGCTTACAAGAGTCGCTATATCAGCCAGCTGGTATCCCGTTGCTTTTGAAAGGAAGGGCACGGTGCGTGAGGATCTGGGATTAACCTCTATGATATAAACATTGTCCTTTTCATCCACTATGAACTGTATATTGAAAAGCCCCTTTATACCTATGCCGGGACCCAGCCTTCCGGCATAGTCAAGGATGGTCCTTTTCACCTTATCGGACAGACTGTAGGGCGGATATACGCTTATGGAGTCTCCGGAGTGCACACCGGTGCGCTCCACAAGCTCCATGATGCCCGGCACGAAAACCTGCCCGCCGTCACAAATGGCATCTACCTCGACTTCCTTGCCCTTTATGTATTTATCCACCAGTACAGGCTTGTCTTCATTTACCTCCACCGCGCTCTTCAGATACTCTAAAAGCTCCTCCTCCCTGCCGACTATCTGCATGGCCCGTCCGCCCAGTACAAAGCTCGGCCTCACAAGGACTGGATAGCCGGCTTCCTTCGCGGCTTCCATGCCCTCTTCAATGGATGTGACTGCCCTGCCCTCAGGCTGCGGTATCTGAAGCTCCTTAAGAAGCTTCTCAAAAAGATCCCTGTCCTCCGCCCTGTCTATGGCATCACAGTCCGTGCCTATTATATTCACTTCCCTGTCACGGAGCCTGTCAGCCAGGTTTATGGCAGTCTGTCCTCCGAGTGTCGCTATGACCCCCTCCGGCTTCTCCATCCTGATGACATTCATGACATCCTCCACCGTAAGGGGCTCGAAGTACAGCTTATCCGAGCAGGTATAGTCCGTGGATACGGTCTCGGGATTATTATTGATGATTATGGCTTCATAGCCCGCAGCCTGTATGGTCTGCACCGCATGCACCGTGGAATAGTCAAACTCCACCCCCTGCCCTATGCGTATGGGTCCGGCGCCAAGGACTATTATTTTCTTTCTGTCCGATATAAGGGACTCGTTTTCATCCTCGTAGGTGGAATAAAAATAAGGGACATAGCTTTCAAATTCCGAGGCGCAGGTGTCTATCATCTTATAGACGGGAGTCATCCCGAAAGACTGCCTCATCTCAAATATCTCCTTCTCCGTATATCCCCAGAGCATTGCTGCCTCCCTGTCGGAAAAGCCCATTTTCTTTGCGGCATAAAGCTCCTCCCTGTCGTCTTTTGAAGCCTTAAGCCTTTTCTCTTCCTCCGTGATATTTCTTATCTTTCTGATGAAAAAAGCATCTATGCCGGTGGTCCTTATGATAAGCTCCTCGTCTGTATCCCGTCTTAAAAGCTCCGCTGCGGCAAAGATCCTGTCATCGGTGCCGGTACGGATATATTCTAAAAGCTCCTCATCAGTCCAGGTATCAAACTTCGGGTCAAGGATATGATAATGCCCCGTCTCAAGAGACCTGACGGCCTTTAAGAGACTCTCCTCAAAGGTACGGCCCACGCTCATGACCTCACCCGTAGCCTTCATCTGCGTAGACAGTGAATTGTCAGCGTCGGAGAATTTATCAAAGGGAAATCTCGGCATCTTCGTCACCACATAGTCAAGGGCCGGCTCGAAGGACGCCGGGGTATTTGCAAGCCTTATCTCATCAAGAGTCATCCCTATGCCTATCTTCGCGGATACCCTGGCTATGGGATAGCCGCTGGCCTTCGACGCAAGAGCCGAGGATCTCGACACCCTGGGATTTACCTCTATCAGATAATACTGAAAGGAATGAGGATCAAGGGCGAACTGCACGTTGCACCCTCCCTCTATCTGAAGCGCCCTTATTATCTTCAGTGCGCTGTCCCTCAGCATATGGTATTCCTTATTGGTAAGTGTCTGCGACGGACACACGACCACGGAGTCCCCCGTATGTATCCCCACGGGATCGAGGTTTTCCATGTTGCAGATGGTGATGGCTGTATCGTTTTTATCCCGCATCACCTCATACTCTATCTCCTTATAGCCCTTTATGCTTTTTTCTATGAGCACTTCATTCACAGGGGACAGATCCAGACCGTTCTCCATGAGGGTGATAAACTCCTCTTCGTTTTCGGCGAAGCCTCCTCCCGTGCCTCCGAGGGTAAAGGCGGGACGGAGCACCACGGGAAACCCGATATTCCTCGCGATCTTCAGGCCCTCCTCGACGCTTCCCGCTGTCTCAGAGGGAAGCACCGGCTCATTAAGCTCCTCGCAAAGCTCCTTAAAAAGCTTCCTGTCCTCTGCGCGCTCTATGGATTCGCTCCTTGTCCCGAGAAGCTCCGCCCGGCACTCGGAAAGTATCCCTTTCTTCTCAAGCTGCATGGCAAGATTAAGCCCCGTCTGCCCTCCTATGCCCGGAAGTATGGCATCAGGCCTTTCATAGCGGATGATCTTTGCTATGTATTCAAGAGTCAGCGGCTCCATATAAACCTTGTCGGCTATCTTCGTATCGGTCATTATGGTAGCGGGATTAGAGTTGCAAAGCACCACCTCATAGCCCTCCTCCTTAAGAGCCAGACAGGCCTGGGTCCCGGCATAATCAAACTCTGCGGCCTGGCCTATGACTATGGGTCCCGAGCCTATCACCATTATCTTTTTTATGTCAGTTCTCTTAGGCATGGCTCATTCCTCCATTAAGCTTATGAATCTGTCAAAAAGAAAGGCGGAATCCTGCGGACCCGGAGCGCTCTCGGGATGGTACTGTACGGAAAAAGCCCTGTCCTTTTCACAGCATACGCCCTCTACTGTACCGTCCAGAAGATTTATATGCGTGATCTCAAGCGGGGTGTCATTAATGCTGTCAGATATGACAGCATATGAATGATTCTGCGAGGTGATCTCTATCCTTTGAGTACGGATATCCTTTACGGGATGATTGCCCCCTCTGTGTCCGAATTTAAGCTTGTATGTCTTTGCCCCGTAGGCAAGTGACAGGATCTGATGTCCGAGGCAGATCCCGAATATGGGATATGAACCGATAAGGCTTTTGACTGTGGCTATGGTCTCCGGCACATCCTCCGGATCTCCCGGACCGTTCGAGATAAGGATCCCGTCCGGCTGAAGGCTCCTTATCACCTCTGGCGAAGTATCATAGGGGACTATGGTCACCCTGCAGCCTCTTTGCATAAGCGACCTTACTATATTCTCCTTCATCCCGCAGTCTATGGCGGCCACATGATGTACCGGGGAATCAGGTACCGCTTCCCTTATCCTTTTGGTGCTGACAAGAGATGCCGCATCCTTCGGTATATCCGTATCCTTAAGTAAGGCCATGCCCTCCTCTTTCGGAGTATCCGAGCGGGTTATAAGAACCTTTCTGCTTCCCTCATCCCTTATGAAGCGGCCAAGCTTTCTTGTATCCACCCCCGAGATCCCCGGGATATCATACTCAGCCATCACCTCTCCCAGGGTTTTCTCACTCCTGAAGCTTGAGGGCTCATCATTGTACTCCCGCACGATCAAGGCTCCCATTGACGGCTTTGCCGATTCATAATCATCCCTTGCCATGCCGTAATTGCCTATCAGGGGATAGGTCATGACCACCGCCTGATATGTATAGGAGGGATCCGAGAGTATCTCCTGATATCCGGCCATGGAGGTATTGAATACTATCTCGCATACCCTGTCGCCGCTTCCGCCGAAGCCCCGGCCGTAGTATTCCTGCCCGTCCTCAAAGACCAGCTTTCTGTCCGCATTTTTCATCATCATGCCCGCTTTCTTTTTTATTATTCCCTGTAAAGGCTCTGTCCGGTTTTCCTTTTGGCCGCCGCAGCTACCAGTCCGCAAAAGAGCGGATGCGGCTTAATGGGCCGGCTCTTGAACTCCGGATGCGCCTGAGTCCCTATAAAGAAGGGATGGTCAGGGAGCTCGCACATCTCCACTATATGTCCGTCAGGGGAGGTTCCGGAAAACTTCATCCCCTTTGCCTTAAGCATCTCACGGTAATCATTATTTACCTCGTATCTGTGGCGGTGTCTTTCATTGATCACGGTCTTGCCGTAAAGCCTGAATGCCTTTGAGTCCTCTGCCAGCACACAGGGATAGGAGCCGAGCCGAAGTGTGCCGCCTATATCGGTGACTCCCTGCTGATCAGGCATCAGGGCTATCACCGGATCCTCTGTGTCCGGCTCAAGCTCTATGGAATGCGCATCCTTCAGTCCGCAGATATCCCTCGCATATTCCACTATGGCCATCTGCATGCCGAGACAGATCCCGAGATAAGGAAGCCCGCTCTCCCTTGCATATCTTATGGCATAGATCATCCCCTCTATGCCTCTGTCACCGAAGCCTCCCGGGACAATAAGACCGTCCGCGTCCCCCAGGACCTCGGATGCATTGCTTTCATTCACCTGCTCGGAATCTATCCATTTGATATCGACCACAGCCTGATTTTCTATGCCCCCGTGCTTTAAGGCTTCGACCACTGAGATATAGGCATCATGCAAAGCCGTATACTTGCCGCAGAGCGCTATGGTCACATGCTTTGTGGGATTTTTCAGCTTTTTGAGCATCTCATTCCAGTCTTTAAGCTCCGGCTCCCTGTTTTCGATATCAAGCGCCCTGCAGACCTCTTTCGCAAGATTCTCTTCCTCAAGGACTACAGGCACTTCATAGAGATATTCCTGGTCGAGGTTATTGAAGACACGTTCCCTCGACACATTGCAGAAAAGAGCTATCTTATCCCTTGTATTATCGTCCAGAGGATATTCCGAGCGGCATACTATCATATCCGCATGAAGCCCCAGTCCCTGAAGCTCCCTCACGGAGGCCTGGGTAGGCTTGGTCTTCATCTCCTGGGAAGCCTTGAGATAGGGGATAAGGGTCACATGGATCAGTATGGCATTACCCGGCCCGACCTCATTCTGAAACTGCCTTATGGCCTCCAGGAAGGGCTGGCTTTCTATATCACCAACGGTACCTCCGATCTCGATTATTGCTATATGGATCTCATCATCCGTGGTATTGCGGTAGAATCTGCCCTTGATCTCATTGGTGATATGAGGTATCACCTGCACAGTGCCTCCGCCATAGTCGCCGCGCCGCTCTTTATTTAAGACCGACCAGTATATCTTGCCCGTAGTGACATTGGAATTAAAATTCAGACTTTCGTCAATGAAGCGCTCGTAATGGCCCAGATCAAGATCAGTCTCCGTACCGTCATCCGTGACAAAGACCTCTCCGTGCTGGGTGGGGTTCATTGTACCGGGATCGATATTGATATAAGGATCGAATTTCTGCATGGTGACCCTGTAGCCTCTGGCCTTCATGAGTCTCCCAAGGGATGCTGCGGTGATCCCTTTTCCAAGCCCCGAAACCACACCTCCTGTAACAAATACGTATTTCACACACATGGCTCCCTCCAATAAATCGAGCAGAGGAAAAACATCTCTGCTCGATTGCCGCGTTGGCTGTAAAAAAGGCGCAGCCATTACGGCTGCGCCTTTGCAGATCTAAAATATGAGGTTAGTATAGTCTCACTCTCCGGCCATTGTCAAGCCGATCCGGGGCATTTTCGTAACGTTATCCGGATGGCCTGTGCTTTGACGCTAAGCCCTGCTTACGGCCTCCTTCATCTGCTTTACATACTCTCCCACATGAGACGGGGCCTCTCTGCCGTACTCTGCAAGGAGCTTTATTATGGCAGAGCCTACTATGGCTCCGTCCGATATCGCTGCCATCCTTTCGGCCTGCTCCGGCCTTGATATGCCGAAGCCTATGGCGCAGGGTATGTCCGTATTCTCCCTTACGATCTTTACTATCGAGGCAAGATCCGTGGTTATCTCACTCCTTACTCCCGTCACCCCGAGGCTTGATACGATATAGAGGAAGCCCGAAGCCTCTCGCGCTATCATCGCTATCCTGCCTTCTGAGGTCGGAGCGATAAGGGAGATAAGCTCCACCCCGTATTTCCTGCATACGGGAAGAAACTCCCCCTTCTCCTCAAAAGGAAGATCCGGCAGTATCAGACCGTCGATCCCGGTCTCATGGCAGGCTGCCATGAATCTCTCCGCATCATATGAATACACGACATTGGCATAGGTCATAAAGACCAGGGGTATATCCGTCCGCTCCCTCAGTCTTCTTACGAGATCAAATACCTTATCCGTCGTAACCCCGCCCTTTAAGGCTCTCTCATTCGCAGCCTGTATCACGGGGCCCTCCGCAGTAGGATCCGAGAAAGGGATGCCAAGCTCTATAAGATCGGCTCCGTTTTTTGCCGCCTCAAGCACTGTACTTTCCGTCGTCTCAAGGTCCGGATCACCGCAGGTAATAAAGGGAATAAAGGCCTTCCCTCCTTCAAATGCTTTGCTTAGCCTACTCACTGATATCCTCCCCCCTGTATCGCGCTATGGCCGCGCAGTCCTTATCGCCTCTTCCCGATATGGTGACGACAATGATCCTGTCCCTGTCCATCTCCCCTGCAAGCTTCATGGCATGGGACACTGCATGGGCAGACTCTATGGCAGGGATGATCCCCTCTGTCCTTGAAAGATACTCAAAGGCGCATACCGCCTCCTCATCCGTCACCGGCACATATTCCGCCCTGCCTGTATCATGAAGATATGCATGCTCCGGACCGATCCCCGGATAATCAAGACCTGCCGATATGGAATACACCGGCGCTATCTGGCCGTATTCATCCTGACAGAAATAGGATTTCATGCCATGGAAGATCCCAAGCCGTCCCGTGGCAATGGTAGCTGCCGTATCGGGAGTATCCACGCCTCTTCCCGCTGCCTCACAGCCTATAAGGCGCACCTCCTTATCCTCTATGAAATGATAGAAGCTCCCTATTGAATTCGAGCCTCCTCCCACACAGGCTATCACTGCATCGGGAAGCCTCCCCTCCTTTTCAAGCATCTGGCTTTTTATCTCTCTCGATATCACGGACTGAAAGTCTCTCACTATGGTAGGGAAGGGATGGGGTCCCATCACCGAGCCCAGGCAGTAATGAGTATCGCTTATCCTCGAGGTCCACTCCCTCATTGCCTCCGACACGGCATCCTTTAAGGTCGCCGTACCCGTCTTTACAGGTATGACCTCCGCTCCCAGAAGCCGCATCCTGTAAACATTCAGAGCCTGTCTTTTCGTATCCTCCTCTCCCATGAATACCACACACTCCATACCCATGAGAGCGGCGGCCGTAGCGGTCGCCACACCGTGCTGGCCCGCTCCCGTCTCCGCGATGAGCCTTGTCTTTCCCATCTTCTTTGCAAGAAGAGCCTGCCCCAGCACGTTATTTATCTTGTGGGATCCGGTATGGTTCAGATCCTCCCTCTTAAGATAGATCTTTGCCCCTCCCAGATCCTCTGTCATTTTCTTTGCATGATAAAGCCTTGAAGGCCTTCCTGCATATTCATTAAAAAGCTCTGTAAGCTCACGGTTAAACTCCTGATCAGCCTTAAAGGAATCATAGGCTTTTTCAAGCTCTATCACGGCGTTCATCAAAGTCTCCGGTATATACTGTCCGCCGTGTTCTCCGAACCGCCCCCTCCTGTCTGCCATTTCACTCACTCCTCTCAAACCTCCTCACGCATTCAACAAAGCGTCTCATCTTGTCATGATCCTTTGCTCCGTCCGTCTCTATGCCGGAGCTTACATCCACCCCGTAGGGATGAAGCTCTGCCATAGCTTCTTCTACATTATCCGCCGAAAGACCTCCAGCAAGGAAATAAGGCCTTTCGATACCGGCAAGAAGCTTCCTGTCAAGCAAAGTCCCGCCTCCGGCTCCGGAATCCAGCAGCAGAAGCTCAGCCGGGCAGGAAAAAAAAGCCCTGCTGTCTTCCGGGGCCGAGATCCTGAAGGCCTTGATCACAGGCCTTCCCGTTTCATGCTGAAGCCTTCTGATGTAGTCATCATCCTCACTGCCGTGAAGCTGGGCCGCGTCTATGATGCCCTCATTAAGATACTCTGCCACTCTTTCTATATCCTCATCAACGAAAACCCCGACTGCGCTTATCCCGGGATCAAGCAGCTCCTTAAGCTCCTTCGCTTTCTCAAATCTTACGTATCTCCTGCTTTTTTCCCAGAGCACGAACCCGATATGATCAGGCATCAGCTCATTGGCTGTAAGGATATCCTCTTTCCTCGTAAGTCCGCAGAGCTTTATCCTTGTCATCCTCTTATCCCCTTAAGCTCCCTGAGCTTTGCCGCCTTATCGGAAGCCCTCATAAGGGTCTCACCTACAAGCACTGCATCCACTCCGGCCTCCTCGAGCAAAGCCACATCCTCCCTGCCCTTTACCCCGCTTTCGGATACGAATACCACTTCCGGAGGGATAAGCTCCCTGAGCCTTCTGCTGTTACCCGTATCTACGGAAAAATCCTTAAGGTTTCTGTTATTTACGCCTATTATCCTGGCTCCGGCATCAAGGGCTGATATGACCTCCGCCTCATCATGGGCTTCAACCAGGGCTGAGATCCCCAGCCTGTCACAGATGCCTATATAACGGCTTATCTCTTCCTTTGACAAAATCGCGCAGATAAGAAGCACAGCCTCTGCCCCCAGAAGCTTAGCCTCATATATCATATACTCATCGACCGTGAAATCCTTCCTTATGCAGGGTATGGAGACCGCTGCTGCGATCTCCTCAAGATGGGAGGCGCTCCCCATAAACCACTTTGGCTCGGTAAGCACTGAGATGCAGTCAGCTTGCGCCCTCTCATACTCCCCTGCTATCTCGGTATAAGGATAATCGGGAGATATAAGACCCTTGGAGGGCGATGCCTTCTTGCACTCGCAGATAAAAGAGATCCCCTCCTTCTTCAGAGCCTTCTCGAAGGCGAAATCACCTGCGGGCATCGCCTCCGCCCTTTCTTCCATCTCCTTTTTCGGAACAACGCTTTCTGCCCTTTCAACCCTTTCCCTTGCATGGGCAGCAAGCCGGTCCAGTATGGTCTCCTCATGTCCCATCACCTGTTGCTTACCTCTATTATCTTTTCCAGTGTCTCAGCCGCTTTTCCGGTATCTATTATCTTCTCCGCAAGACGTACCCCTCCCGTAAGATCCTCGGCCTTACCGGCTATATAAAGGGCTGCTCCCGCATTCATCACAGCGGCATTCCTCTTTTCATCCGCTTTTCCCGACAGGATATCTCTCACAATGGCCGCATTTTCTTCGGGTGTGCCTCCTGTAAGATCAGACTTGTCGCAGGTAATGAAACCGAAGTCCTCCGGCTTTATCATGAAGGTTTTGTACCATCCGTCCTTTATCTCACATATCTTCGTAGATGATGAAAGCGATATCTCATCAAGCTTGTCCATGCCGTACACAACCATTCCTCTTCTGACACCGAGACTTACAAGGACCTGCGCCAGAGGCTCTACAAGGTACTCATCATAGACACCCAGAAGCTGCATCTTTGGCGAAGCAGGATTGGTAAGGGGTCCCAGTATATTGAATACGGTACGGAAGCCAAGCTCCTTCCTTATGGCCCCCACATACTTCATTGATGTATGATATTTCTGCGCAAAGAAAAAGCACAT
>CACZNY010000098.1 GCA_902782655.1 uncultured Lachnospiraceae bacterium | reverse complement strand
TTTTTGTATCAACCTGAACAAAACGGGTCATCTGTTTGACGGAACCGGGATAATGGCTTATTGTTAGAGACATGGTGAAATTATTTCTGTGCGAAGACGAGATCGTCATGCGCGATGGTATAAAAAAGCATATCGACTGGGAGAAGGAAGGGATAGAATTCGCGGGCGAAGCCTCGGACGGGGAGCTGGCATATCCCATGATAATCGAGCAAAAACCCGACATACTTCTGACAGACATCAAAATGCCTTTTATGGATGGGCTGGAGCTGTCGGAACTGGTAAAAAAGGAACTTCCGGACATAAAGATAATCATATTGTCGGGGTATGATGAATTTGCCTATGCGCAGAAGGCGGTTTCCCTTGGGGTGACGGAGTATCTGCTTAAACCGATTTCTCCCGCAAAGCTCAGAGAATCTATAAAGCATGTAGCGGAAAAGATAGAAGAAGAAAGAGCGCTGGAGGCCTCTGAATCGGAGTGGGCGAAGGAGGAAGAGGCGGAGAGAGTTGAAATTGAGCGTAACCGGCTGTTTGATGCGCTCATTATGAATGATATGAGCACCTCGGAGGTTTTGGATAAGGCAAAGGAACAGGGAATATCTCTGACAGCAAGAGCGTATCAGATGTCACTGATAAGTCTGACAGTTACGGGCGGGAGCGCCTATTCTTTTTCGGAGAGCAGGAACAGACTGAAATCAGAGCTGGAGGCTGAATACAGGGAAAATCCGGAAATCATCCTGTTTGACCGGGGAGTAAACGGATTTGCCATGCTTATAATGGCTGATGGAGAGAAAGAGGCGGATAAGCTCAGCCGAAAGACAATAGACAGTATCCAGACGATGCTTAGGAAGTACAGCGACCTGGATTATTTTATAGGAGCGGGAGGAGCGGTAAACAGGCTTTCCGAGATACGGCATACATACTATGAAGCGTCCCGTGCATTGGCAAACAGGTTTTTGATGGAAGGCTCCGATGAAAAAGCCGTATTTACTTTGAGGCAGCCGCCGGAGAAGTCTGAATCCGGTAAGACGTCCGATGATATGTCTAAGGGACGGACAAACAGACTGAATATCAATCCGGTGCTTGATTCGGAGAGCCCGCATAAGGCTATAGAGAGCTTTCTGCGTACAGGAACAATGGTCGAGGCAGAACCGCTGCTGGAATCCATTTTTTCGACCATAGGCGAGCAGAATATAAACAGCCGGATATTCCTGAATTATCTTACCATGGATATTTATCTCGCTATGGCCAGATTTTTAAGAGATATAGGTATTGATATCACTGAGGTGGATAAGGAATGCGGTGACATCAATGATCTGATAGTAAGATCCGGGAAACCGAATGAGATAAATGCATGCTTAAAGAAATATCTCGTGAAAGTTCTTGAAATAAGGGATTCGACATCTGCAAAGAAATATTCCAGGCTGCTTTCAAAAGCGGTCTGTTATATTGACGAAAATTACGCCAATGAGGACATATCGCTCAACAAAGTATCTTCATATGTAAATATTTCTCCTAATCATTTTTCGACGATCTTCAGTCAGGAAATGGGAAAGACCTTTATTGAATATCTCATAGGCAAAAGGATGGAGAAGGCCAGGGAGCTTCTTATGACTACTGATATGAGGAGCAGTGAGATAGCATACGCTGTAGGGTATAAGGATCCACACTATTTCAGCTATACCTTCAAGAAAACCCAGGGCATGACGACCAAGGAATTCAGAGCCAGGGGAAAGGTGTCGGGAGAGGGCGAAAAGTAAATGGACAATTTCCAGCGGATCAATCTGAGACGCAGATTGCTCGTGATGTATGCAGTGATCATCCTGCCGCTTATGATCATCTCGGTTTTTCTCATGTATGAGCTGAATGTATTCTGCAGATCGTATGATGCGATTGTCCGAAATGTGACAGAGGCAAATAAATATAACCTTGAGTTTAAAAATGACTTTGATTCGGTCGTGTATCAGATGATAGCAAGATCGATGACTAAGGAGGAGATAGAGAATATCAGCGGGATGTCCGATCCGGATCGGCTTATTACCAATGCGGAACGGGCATTTGAGGGTCTGGAGAAGACTACGAGATCCGGTCAGGCAAGGGATAAACTTGTATCGATACGGAAACTGCTTGCTACACTTAGGAAAAGAATGGATGATATCAATGATTCCATAGACTCAGAGGGGTCGTACGATGAGAATATGGAAAGGCTTGATGCGGATATCAGGATCCTGACAGAGCTCATACAGGAGAGGATATCGGAATACATCTATTATGAATCTGAAAGTATGGAGCAGGTGAGAACGCAGATGGATTCGGAACGGCTGAAAGTCATGAATATGATAATCCTGGCACTTGTTCTTGCGCTGGCGGCATCTGTCGGGTTTTATATGTTCATATCAAGGTCCATAACCGAGCCTGTGGCAGACCTGGAGCTCAAACTTTTACAGGCGCAGATAAATCCTCATTTCTTATATAATACCCTGGATAATATCATATGGCTTGCCGAGGATGGAAGAAAAGACGAGGTGGAAGATATTGCTTCGTCGCTATCCCGTTTTTTTCGTACAACGCTGTCAGGCGGAAGGGACTTCATAAAGATAAAGGAAGAGCTGGATCATATTGAGGCTTATCTTCATATTCAAAGACAGCGGTACCGGGATATCCTTTCCTTCAGGCTTAATGTGCCGGAGGCGCTGTCGGAATACCTGATCATAAAAATGACGTTGCAGCCTATAGTTGAGAATGCCTTATATCATGGGATAAAGAATAAGAGAGGAGGGGGGACTATAGAGATATCCGCCCGTGAGGAAGGCGGATACGTATATCTCACGGTTGGGGATGACGGAATGGGGATGGATGAGCAGAGCCTTTCGGATCTCAGGGATATAATTGCCGGGAAAATCAAGCCGGCTGCGGATAATACCGGATTCGGAATGTCCAATGTGGCAGAGAGAATGAGGCTGAATTATGGCAGGAACTGCGGTATAAAAGTTACGTCTGAGTATGGTGTAGGTACCAAAGTAGAGATTTATATTCCAAAACAAAGTCGAAGAACCGGAAAAGAAGAATCTAATCGGATAAAATCAAACAAAAAATAGAAATAATTCAATTTTTGTTCATTTTTTATTCACAAATCGGAAAAAACACACCCTCTTTTGTGAAAAATGTGCATGGATAAAACCTGCTTCTGCTAATAGAATATAATCCGTAATAATAAAAAGGGTGATTTCACCCGCTTTATATTAAGGAGGAAAACAATGAAGAAAAAGTTACTTGGCACTATTCTTAGTGCGGCAATGGTGATGTCTCTTCTCGCAGGCTGTGGCGGCGCTGCTGATCAGGCTCAGAGCGCAGCAGCTGATGCGGCGGCAACTGTAGAGGATACTGCAGATGCAGCAGCTGATGCTGTAGAGGAAACAGCTACAGAGGTAGTTGCAGATGCACAGGAAGCAGCAGATGCAGTTGCAGATGCAGCAGCTGATACAGGCGCAGCAGCAGGCGGCAACATCAAGGTTGGTTTCGCTCAGGTTGGACATGAGTCAGACTGGCG
>CACZNY010000097.1 GCA_902782655.1 uncultured Lachnospiraceae bacterium | reverse complement strand
GTCCTGTTGTAGCCGAGCATGCCCTCCTTAGGCATGAAGAGCGTGATAAGAATAAGGACTGCCGCTCCGAAGATGCTGGACAGCCCCTGGATGGCAGACATATAGCTGTCAAATTCCCGTCCCTTATAGTCGAGCTTTGCCCTCCCCACGCTGTAGATAAGGCAGAGTCCCATCACCACATAAAAGATCGAGACATAGTTATTGAAATTATTGGCATAGCCGGTCTCCGCCGTGGTAAGGAGCCTGGTATATACAGGGGCTGTGATTATTCCCACAGCCCTTATCATTACATTGGAGATTACATACCATATTCCGGACTTTGCGGCCTTTGCAGCATTGTCCTCTTTTGCAGATGCAGCTTCACTCATAGTTTTATTCTCGCAAACGCCAAAGTTCTATATACTATGAAATCTCAGCGAGGTATTTTCGAGCTTAGATTTCATGCATACGAGGTCGTTCTGTTTGTTCAGCACCGACCGCAGCGTAGCGGCGGCGTCCTAAACTGTCCCGTCCGATGCGTCTTCCTTTTCATGCTCCGGATAATCATGGAACATATCCCTCTGCAATATGGTATCCTCAGCTATGTCACAGGCTGCAGTACGTCCTACCACGAGCCCTATCTCAGACGGCGGTATCCCTGTACCCGGTCTTTTGAAGGTGAGCATATTCCTTGTGACGAGATCCCCGGTCTCTATATCACAGGCCGCCACAATGGATCTTCTCGCATTCTCCCTCGCAGCCGCCTCGCTGGGAAGAGCCGCAAGCTCACCGCTGCCCGTCAGCATATCCATCCTGTCTATCGCCTTAAGGATGAGCCTCGCATCCCTCGGATCCATGGCATGATAATGATCATTGCCGGACAGAGACTTGTCCAGGGTGAAATGCTTCTCTATTATCTGCGCTCCCATATTATAGGCCACCTTGATCACATCGTACTCATCGGTGGGCTTCGTATGATCGGAATACCCTATATAGCAGTCAGGAAACTGCTGCTTCAGCGTCTGTATCTTTTTAAGATTCGCATGCTCCAGAGGCGTCGGGTACTCCAGCACGCAGTGAAGCAGGACAAGCTCCTTATCGTTTACCGCCCTGATCGTATCCACGGCCTGCTCTATCTCCGCAAGATCCGAAGCCCCGATGGACAACAGCACGGGCTTGCCCTTCTTCGCCTGATACTCTATAAAGGGCAGGTTTGAGAGATCCGATGAAGATATCTTATAGACATTCATCAGATCAAAAAGATAATCAGCGCTCTCGAAATCAAAGGCCGTGGAAAGAAACTCTATGCCGCATTCATCCGCATATTCCTTAAGCTCCTTATACTCAGCCTCCCCGAAGGAATCAAACTTCTTGAAAAGCTCATACTGTGAAGCCGTCGGCTCCTCCGTCCTGTCCCAGTACGAAGGAGATTCCTTTGCAGCCAGCGTCCCCGCCTTATAGGTCTGGAATTTCACCGCATGTATCCCAGCGTCCCTGGCCTCCCTTATCATGACCTTCGCGGCCTCCATGGGGGTGATCCCCTGCTTGTCCGCTATATCGTAGTAATTGACTCCAATCTCCGCTACAAGTACGAATTTACCCTCTTTCAGTCTTTCGATGATCGTGCTTTCCATTTGTTGTAGTTTTCCAATCCTTTCTCGTAAAAATCAAGCAGCGCCTTCAGTTCCCTGTCAAATTCCTCAGTTTCCTCATGCCTTCCGGCAAATATCTCCTCGGCCTCATCCATAAGGTAAAAGATCTTCACCTCGTTTCCCGCTTCCTTTACCGCGTGAATATATGAAGCCGCCGAATGTATATTGTCCACCTCCCCGAAAGCCCTTATGGCCTCCGGCAGATCCTCGAAGGATCTGATCCTCGTGATCCCGTCAATAAGGGAAAAGGGCACATCCCCGAAGACTATGCTCTTCTTCCCCATAAGAGCCGCCTCATAGGCCGCAGTCCCCGTGATGGTGACCACTCCCACCGCCTTAGTGATCCAGGGCTTGGGATCCTTATAATAGTTTAACTGCACCACCCTTACGTTTGCAAGCTCTGCAGCCCTTTTGTAGAAGGAAAGATCCCTCTCGCCCAGCATCGCCTGATGCTCCTTCACATAGAGCTTCCAGCCTGCGGGCAGGGATTTGGAGACCTGCTCCATGAGGTTTAATTCATCCACATAAAAAGATGCCTTCACGAATACCGAGGACTCCGGTATCAGATGCAAAGGCATGTACACATATTTCTCACCCTCCACAGGGTTTTCGAAGTATTTATTAGGCACCAGAAGCTTTCGTTTGATGCGCTCCACGTCGAGATAGTATTTAAGATACTCCGGTGTCGTAGCATAGAGCATCCCTGATCGCTTCTTCCTTGCGGCATTCTTCGCTGTATGATCCTGATCCCAGAAATAATTCCACTTACCGAGCATTATCTTCATGGACTTTATCAGCGGAGTACGCTCATACTGGCTTGTGACGGTGCCTGCAAACTCATTGTTCATTATGGAGGATTTCTCCCGGAAATCACGGATATAGGCATATTCCTCAGAAAGCTCCTCCGCAGACAGCTTCGCTGCCTCCTCATAGAGCTCCCTGAAATAAGGGTCGATGGAATAAGAATTCTGGAAGCTCGGATACTTGTAAAAGCCGTACTTCCCGTACTCAATGGTGGCATAGGGAATGCCCCTCTTAAAAGCAACCTCAATGAGCACCGTGCGCTGAAGCTCAGCGTTATCCGTATCAAGGATGACATCCGGCTTATATTCGTCCAGTATCCTTATGATGTTCTTATAGTTGAGCTCCAGCCAGTATTTATTCTCCGCGTCCGTAGTGACCGGCCAGTACTTGCGGTAGTGGTAATGCTTCGTGTTTTCCTGGCTCGCCATGAGCTGCAGTCCGAGAGGCTTGAAGTGAGTGTATTCCCTCTCCAGCATATCGAGATAATCCTGATCAGAGGGATCCCCTCCGCCCTGTATCCCCTCCACGAATCTGTCGCAGATCTCCGCCACATCGTAGAGCTTCACATCCGGAAGCTTTTCCCGCCACTCGAAAATGGTGTG
>CACZNY010000096.1 GCA_902782655.1 uncultured Lachnospiraceae bacterium | reverse complement strand
GGAGCAAGGTCCGGTGCTACGGATATTTCGAATAGCGGCCTTCTCAGCATAGCGGGCGATGAAACATCCACGAGCCTTAAGGTGATAGCATTTTCGGAGGAGGAGCCTTCCGTGTACGGAGCCGCCAGGGTCACTCCTCAAAGAAGCGGATTCAATATAAGCGTGGCGGCTGATCCCAAAAACGGAGGATCGGTGACGGGCGGAGGCTCGGTGATACAGGGAGGAAGTGTCGTGCTTACGGCTGTGCCCAACAGTAATTTCACCTTCAAGGGCTGGTATTATGACGGTGACAAGATATCTTCTTCTACCAATCTCACTGTGGACGATGTCCAGACGAGCATGGGCTTTGTAGCAAAATTTGCAAGGAAATACGTTACGGTCGATCTTGACAGGAATGATTCCGACGGCGGCAAGGTATCCGGCGGAGGAAAGATAAAGTACGGAGAAAACACAACGATCACTGCCAAGGCAAACAGCGGCTATGTATTTACCGGCTGGAAGGAAGACGGCGACATCATAAGCAAGGATGCATCCTATAAGCTGAAGGAGGTCAAGGAGGACCGTAAGATAAAGGCGATGTTCGAGAAGACCTCCCATACCCTTTCGGTGACGGCCCGTCCTGTAGAGGGCGGAAATGTTTCCGGCGGAGGAACCTTCTCCATCAATCAGGGCACTACGATAAAGGCAGTTCCCAATAACGGATATACCTTTGTGGGCTGGGAAGTGAACGGACAGATAGTAAACAGGGATGCTACCGTAAAGGTAAACAGACTTGAAGAGGATTATAAGTGTACCGCCGTATTCCTGAAGACCGGCGTAGCGACCTATGAGATATCTGCAGGCGTAGCTACCACCGGAGGCTCCATAAGCCCCAGCGGCAGGAGCGTAGTGGCACAGGGACAGAATATTACCTATACCATCATTCCCAAGTCAGGCTATGCGGTGCTTGCGGTAGCGGTAGACGGTGCCCAGATCGGTCCCGTGACCTCTTATACATTTTCGAATGTACAGGGTAATCATACCATAGCCGCAGCCTTCGTTCTGACTGATGCCGGAAAGGCAAAGGCAGAAAAGAACGGAACTCCGACTCAGGAAAAAAAGGTACAGAAGATCGAAAAGACAGAGGCGAACACAGCTAAGGCTGATTCTACCGTAAAACTTGTGGATGCTGTCGCAGGAGAAGGCGGTGACGATTTTGTAGAGGAGATGGAGGATCTTGACAAGATAAACGTTCCTTCTGATGAAGAGCTCGGAGTGACTGAAGAGGAGGAGACCGAAAATACCTCCAAGGTCGCGGAAATAATGGGAGTATCCAGTGAGGAGGCTCGTTCCATGGCGGAGGCCGGCAAAAAGGAAGAGATAGCAAGAGCGGCTTTCTATGCGGGAGCTCTTGGAGCCAATGCGGAGAACCAGCTTGAGCCTGTTAAAATGAACGGGGTGGATTATTCCACTCTTACTACCGAAGAGCTGATGCAGCTGCCGGATGCGGAGATATATCCCAGCTATACGAATCTTGACGTGGTGGTGGCGAACCTGCTGAATACGGATGATCTGGTGGCTTTGGTGGACGGCGGTAATGAGAACATCTCTGTAAGCCTTACCAGGATGGATAAAAATGACGTGGCTCCTGCTGAAGAAAAGATCATAAAGAATGCCGTCGGTCAGAAGCCGCTGATGTATTTCGATCTTTCCATGCTGAAGACCGTGGACGGAGCTACTGAAAATATCCATGAGCTGAATGATTCAATGGAGGTAGTCATTGAGATACCGGATGAGATATATAAGAAGAACAAGACCTATTCGGTACTCAGGGTGCATAACGGAGAGCTGAAGGTGCTTCCGGATCTGGATGATGATCCCAAGACCATAACCTTCAGGACAGACCGTTTTTCAACCTACTCCATAGCGATGCAGACGGCTTCGTCCAGACAGCTTGTCATGTATCTGATGCTTGGAGCTTTGATAGCCCTACTGGTAGCTTTAAGCTGCTTCGCTATCCTTATCACTCACCAGGCAAAGGTGAGAAGGGAAAGAAGGAGAGCTGCCCGTGCGGCGCAGAGAAGAAGAGAAAGCGAGTTTTAAGCTGACTTGAAAAGAAGCTGAAAAAGGGGGGATCCGCCCGGGCGCGGATCCCTCTTTAAGTATTCCAGACTTGAGCCTAAAGATCTCAAGGATGTGGCAGATCCCATGCATATCACTGTTACGATACCGGGGATTTAAGGCTTGGCGAAAGAATATCTGCCTGTCAGCGGCCTCGGCACGCTTTAGTGCGGCTTCCGTATTTTTGCGTTCTTCTTCCCTGCCTTCCTTTTTTCCTTCCTCTCTGCCTTCTTCCCTTCCTTTGCCTGTGATTGATGGAATATAAGCAGGAATTTCAGAATATAAGAATAAAGACGGCGTAAAGCCAAAGTTGATATCAGAAAAACTGCTTACGGAATTTAT
>CACZNY010000095.1 GCA_902782655.1 uncultured Lachnospiraceae bacterium | reverse complement strand
TCGGATATAATAGCGGAGCAGATATCCGACAACGCCGGTTACAGGGAATATATAAGAAGGATCACGAAAGAGGAGGGGACTCTTGTCTCGGAGGCTAAGGACAGTGAGACGGATTCCGTATATCGGAATTATTATGACTATGAGGAAAGGATAAGCACGGTAGCGGGACACCGGGTGCTTGCCATTAACCGGGGAGAGGCTGAGAAATTCCTCAGCGTATCGGTAAAGGCTCCCGAGGAGAGGATAACGGCTTATCTTAAAAAGCAGGTCATCACTTCGGATAATCCCTATACGTCACCCGTCTTAAATGCGGCGGCAGATGATGCCTATAAGAGGCTTATAGAGCCGTCCATAGAGAGAGAGATCAGGAATGAGCTTACCGAGAAAGCGGAGGACGGAGCCATAGAGGTATTCGGGAAGAATCTGAAGCAGCTCCTTATGCAGCCTCCGGTGGCGGGACAGACGGTGCTCGGCTGGGATCCGGCCTTCAGGACAGGCTGTAAGCTGGCCGTGGTGGATCCTACGGGAAAGGTTCTTGAGACCAAAGTGATCTATCCCACCGCGCCTCATAATAAGATCGAGGAATCAAAGAAGATACTGAAGGAGCTTATCGGAAAGTATGATATTTCACTGATCTCCATCGGCAACGGCACTGCTTCAAGAGAATCAGAGCAGATCGTATCGGAGCTTATAAAGGAGATACCTGACCGGAAGCTTCATTATGTGATCACGAACGAAGCCGGAGCGAGCGTATATTCCGCAAGCAGGCTCGCTACGGAGGAATTCCCGGAGTTTGACGTAGGAGAGCGAAGCGCCGCCTCCATAGCGCGGCGTGTCCAGGATCCGCTGTCCGAGCTTGTAAAGATAGAGCCGAGATCCATAGGGGTAGGCCAGTATCAGCATGACATGAATCAGAAAAAGCTTTCGGAAACCCTTACCGGTGTGGTGGAGGATGCCGTGAACAGCGTGGGTGTGGATCTGAATACAGCTTCATTCTCATTATTGTCATATATATCGGGAATATCATCCACCGTCGCCAAAAACATTGTCTCCTACAGGGAGGCAAACGGAAGGTTCAGGTCCAGGCAGGAGCTTAAAAAGGTGGCAAAGCTCGGGCCAAAGGCTTTCGAGCAGTGCGCCGGCTTCTGCAGGATAGCAGACGGAGAAGAGCCTCTTGATTCGACAGCCGTCCATCCGGAGTCATATGATAGCGCAAGGGCTCTGCTTCAGAAAATGGGCTGCGGCATAAGGGACGAGGGCAAGATCATTTCTTTCAGGAAGGGAATAAAGGATCCTGAAGCCCTGGCTGAGGAAGTGGGCTGCGGAGTGATCACTCTTAACGATATAATGAAGGAGCTTGAGAAGCCCGCAAGGGATCCCAGAGAAGAGCTTCCGAAGCCTGTGCTGCGCTCGGATGTCCTTGAGCTTAAGGATCTGAAGCCCGGCATGAGGCTTAAGGGTACGGTCAGGAATGTGATCGATTTCGGCGCTTTTGTGGATATAGGAGTTCATGAGGACGGCCTTGTGCATATCTCACGGATGTCTGACAGATTCATCAGGCATCCTCTTGAAGTGGTATCGGTCGGAGACATTGTCGATGTGACGGTTCTGGAGGTGGATGAAAAGAAGGGAAGGATATCCCTTTCCATGACCGGGGACAGTCAGATGAAGAATACCGGAAAGCGTGACGTGAAAGCGGGGACGTCCGATATCAGAATCAAGGGAAACAAAAGAAATGCTCCCGCAGGAAAGCGTGAAGAATATGCTCCCGGTACCATAGGCTATATGCTTGCCCACGGGAAGAAGTAACCGCATATCATCCTTTCATTTCACACGGATATTGTAACTATTGATTTTCTTTTCCAAATACAATATTCTATAATTTGTATGCGCGGCGGGTTCGGTATACAATATATAGAGTTTTTGTTTTTGAGAGGAGAGGTTAATAACGATGAAACGGACTGATTTCAGAAAGGCGTTGGCAGTATTGCTTGCAGCGGTAGTGATGATCACCAACTCCGATTGCGTCGGCTTTGCGGCACCGGGGCAGGACAGAGGGAAGAGCAGTGTATCGGAAGGCAGCGCAGCGAGCACGTCGTCAGACAGTATTTCAGAGGACAGTGTACCGGAGGAGAGCGTATCAGAGGACAGTGTA
>CACZNY010000094.1 GCA_902782655.1 uncultured Lachnospiraceae bacterium | reverse complement strand
GTCTTTCCGGCCTCCTCCTTCACTTCCTCCTTTAAGGCTTCTTCAGCCGATGCCGTCTCCTTTGTCTCTTCCTTCACTTCCTCTTTTACCTCCTGCTTTTTCCTGCTCATTTCACCCTTCCTCCTGTATCCGTTTTTTGCAGCAGCTGTTATATCAATGATTCAGACGCCTAACCCCTTTACTTTTTCACCACCCTGAACTTGGGGCCGTCGGGCTTTTCATACTCGTCTTCTTCGTCTTCTTCCTCCTCTTCCTCCGAAACCTCAGCCTCACGGCTCTTCAAAAGATTGGATATGGAAGTAAGGAAGCCGGTGCCTTCCTCTCCGTCATCCTCATCGTCCTCATCATCATAGTCTTCGTCATCCTCATCATCCTCATCATACTCATCATACTCATCGTCATCATCCTCATCATAGGCTCCCTCAGCCATACGGCTGATGATGCGCATATTCCTCCTGTGCATCAAAGACTTAAAGGCAAGAAAGAGGATGCTGGCAGCAATGATGGAAAGGGTAAAGATGAAAATGAGAGCGACCATATCCGTTATTATCTGCGGATCCGCGTAGACAAATTTAATATAAAGGAAGGTATTAAGTATTATCCCGGCCACGCTCGCAGCGGCAAGATTGATATCAAGGAAGAAGAGCTTTGTAGCGCTCCTTGTATTAAGGTAGTTTATCACGAGAAAAAGAAACGTTACGGGGATCATTATCCTGGCCGAGTTCCTGTTTCCCAATACGGAAAAGACCATCCATATCGGAACGATCAGGTAGTCCAGAAGGAACATGTTCAGGGAAGATATCATGCCCCTCATGCGTCCGCTCCTTCCATGAGCTCCTGCTCGGATATTACGGGTATGCCGAGTTCTCTGGCTTTCTTATTCTTTCCCGACTGGGAATTAACGTCATTGTTTATAAGAGCATACGTTTTCTTTGAAACCGAGCCTGCCACCTTGCCTCCTCTTGCCTCTATATAATCAACGAGCTCTCCCCTGTTGGCGAAATTTATGAGCTCCCCGGTGATCACATAGGTCCTGCCCGCAAAAGCATCCCCCGCAGACTCTGAAGCTTCGGCTTCCATATTAAGCCCAAGCTCCTTAAGCTCTCCCATAAGCCTTATGATGCTCTCGTCATGGAAGAAATCATAGATAGAAACAGCCGTTATTTCACCCACGTCACTGACGCCTGTAAGCTCCTCAACCGAAGCCGCCATAAGGCTTTCAAAGGATCCGAAATGCTTCATTATGGTTCTTGCCGAGTTCCTGCCCACATTGGCTATGGAGAGTCCGCAAAGAAGCCTCTCCGGCGGATTCTTCTTTGATTCCTCTATCACTCCCAGAAGCTTGTCCGTATTCTTTTCCTTTCCGATGATGCCGCAGGACACAAGCTCGTCCCTGCGCTCCTTAAGCCTGAAGATATCCGCTATATCGGATATGAATTTCCTGTTGATAAGGTTCTTTATATATTCATCGCCGAAGCCCTTTATATCATAGGCATCCCGGCTCACGAAGTTTATTATCCTCTTTGTAAGCTTGGCCTTGCAGGCAGGATTCGCGCACCTGATATCCGCTGTATCAGCCTCCCTTACGGCCTCATGCCCGCATACGGGGCAGATACGGGGTATCTCATAGACCCTTGAGCCGGGTGGATTCTTCCCGGCGACCACTGCCCTTATCTTCGGAATGATCTCCCCCGACTTATAGACTATGACCGTCCTGCCTATTCCTATCCCCAGCTCTGTGATGAAATCCTGATTGTGAAGAGTGGCTCTTGATACCGTGGTGCCGCAAAGGCGCACCGGATCAAAGACCGCTGTGGGATTTATCCTGCCGGTCATGCCTACGGAAAGCTCTATATCCCGTATGACGGTCTCCTTTTCCTCGGGAGGATACTTATAGGCTATATGACCTGCGGAATACTTGCTTCCCGCCGGAAAATCATCCCTGTAGGATATATTGTCTATCTTTACCACGGCTCCGTCTATATCATAGGGATACTCTCCCCTTTTACCCCCTATGTCGTCTATGGCGCTTATTATCTCATCGTCGCTTCTGCATAAATACGAAGGGACGACCCGTACTCCCGCCGCAGCAAGCCTTTCAAGCGCCTCATGATGCGATGTCATAAAGGAGGGGTCAGCGGCTCTTTGCACATTGAAGACAAACATTGAAAGCCCTCTCTCCCGCACCACCGACGAATCAAGCTGCCTTAAGGTCCCCGCGGCACAGTTCCTCGGATTGGCAAAGGGCTTTTTCCCTGAAAGCTCCATCCTTTCATTGACCCTTTCAAAGTCCTCATGGGACATATATACTTCGCCTCTAAGCTCTATATCGGAGTCGATCCCGTCAAGCGAAGGCAGTACATCAGGTATCACAAGGGCGTTGTCCGTCACGTCCTCCCCGATATGGCCGTCCCCCCTGGTCTCGGCAAGGATCAGCCGTCCCGCCTGATACCTTATGCTCATGGAAAGCCCGTCTATCTTATGCTCCACGGAAAATACGGCATCCGGGTGCATATCTCTCACCTCATGCACCCAGGATAATACCTCCTCCTTTGTGAAAACATCCTCGATGGATAGCATGGGTACGTCATGCTCCACATTTATACCGGCTGTTCTTTTTGCTTTGCCGCCTATTATCCTGCTGGGGGAATCCTTTGTGACAAGCTCCGGATGCTCGCGCTCCATAGCCTTAAGCTCCCGCATCATGGCATCATACTCGGCATCCTCTATCTCCGGAGAGTCATCATTGTAGTAGCGATCCATATGATAACGGATCTTATCGGCAAGCTCCCTGTAATTTTCTCTCAGATCCTCTGCATTCATCTCATTGCCTTCTCTTTAAGCCGCGCGATCTCCTCTTCGTCAAGAGCCCTGCTCTCCCCCGGTTTCAGCCCGTCGAGGGTGATGTCCATAAACCTGACCCTGCAAAGAGACCTCACGCCTGTATCATATAATTCAAATATCCTTCTTATCTCCCTGTTCATGCCCTCGGTAAGTACGATAAAAACCTCGTCCTCAGATATCCTCTTTACCCTGCAGGGCTTCGTCGGCCTGCCGCCGCCTATTTCAAGGCCTCCGGCGGATATTTCCCGTATCATATCGTCCGTTACAGGAGAATCAAGCTTTACCCAGTACTCCTTTTCATGGCCGTATCTTGAACGGAGGACCTTATCCATAAGCTCCCCGTCATCAGTCAGTATCATAAGACCCTCAGAATCCTTATCAAGTCTTCCCATGGGAAAAAGACGCGCTGCCTCGTCCGCGGATACCAGAGATGTGACCAGAAGATCCTCCGGAGTCTGCTTCACCGTTGATGAGATATAGCCGACCGGCTTATACACTGCAAAGTAACGCCTGGTTTCATCCGGCACTATCACCCTTTCACCGACAGTGACCCTTGCCCCCTCTTCATCGACTGCAGTACCCAGGGCAGCCTTTACCCCGTCCACAGCCACCATGCCGGCCTCTATGAGCCTGTCCGCTTCCCTTCTGGAAACCCCCGCATATCTTGCAAGATATTTATTCAGCCTCATTTCAGCCTGCCTCCGGGACAGACATCGCTATCTTGTCATCGGGCAGGAAATCAAGCAGCACCCTCTCAAGCTCCTTCTCCTTGACCGGCTTTGAAAGATAATCATTAAAGCCGCCCGAAAGAACCTTCTCCCTTATATCTCCTCCGGAATCGGCCGTCATACAGACTATGGGCATCCGCCTCGCCCCTCTTATGACAAGGCTGCTCCGTATCAGCTTCATGGCCTCGAAGCCGTCCATTCCGGGCATCACCTGATCCATGAGCACGATATCGTAATTCTCGTTTTTAAGCATCTCTATGGCGGCAAATCCGCTCTCGCATATCCTTACATTCACCTTGTACTTAAGGAGCAAAGATTCCGCCACCTTGAGATTTACCATATTGTCATCAACCACCAGCACCCTTGCATCCGGAGCCACGAACCCGTCACCGGTCCCACCTCCCGTATAGTCCATCTCCTCCCATCTTTCAAAGAAGATATCAGAAAGATTAAGGGAAGACAGCGGGCGCCTTATTATCTTCAGATTGTCAAAGTCCGCGGGAGTGCCCATCCTGTCCGTTATTACAAAGACCTTATCCTTATCCTGCTCCTTAAGCATATCCGATACATCCACATAGCCCTCCTCAGATATGAAGATATATCTGTAGATTCCCTCTGAGTACAGCTTCGCGAATACATCAGGAGAATAAGCCACGTCCAGAATGACGCCGAAGGGCGCGAAGGTCTCCTCCATATACATCGAGCCCTTTTCACCGTAAGCATAGAGCAATACCCTCTTTCCCACCGTGAAGGATTTGTCCGCAAGCACCATCCTCTCCACTGTAAACACCTCAAAGGAAACAAAAACCGTGGTACCCACATCCTTAAGGCTTTTTATCTCAAAATCTCCGTTCATCTGACGCAGGATGCCGCGGAATACCGAATACTTAAGCCCCAGCCTCTTGATCCTGCTGTCCTGCCTTGAATCGTATTTCTCATAGCTGGTGTAGATGCTCTCCAGATCCTCGGCAGATATTCCTGCCCCGGTATCGGAAATCTCAGCCTTAAAGCAGGCTCTGCTCTTATCACCCGAATACGCCCCCCTGATCCTGAAATGCACCCTGCCGTCCGAAACCGAATCAATGGCATCGCTTAAAAGATCCTGCAATATCATCTCCAGCTGGATATGATCCCCGTAAAGCACATTGGGAGAATCGGGATCTATATCGATGAAAAGGTCTATGCCCTTCTCCTCACATCTGATGGAAGCCTCCGATACTATCTCCCTCATCATGACCCCGAATTCAAACTGGTCATAGGATAATGACAGCTTATCGGATTCAAGCCTTGAATAATCAAGGATGCTGTTTATGGTGGAAAGCAGATCCCTGGCATTATGCGTGATGATGGATATCTCCTCGGTAAGCTCCCCGTCCACGTCGGCATTCTGTATGATGCCGCTCATCCCGATGATGGCATTCATCGGTGTGCGCAGCTCATGGGAAACGTTTGAAAGAAAGCGGCTCTTTGTCTCGGCACTTATAAGGCTCTGCTTCACGGCCTGCTCGATATTTCTCCTTTTGGACTGAAGCAGATTTCTCTCATAATCCAGTATTATGAGGAAGATAAGGGTGCAGATTATGATGCACATGCTGAAGCTGAAGACAGCTGTAAGTCCTCTCGGGACATTATGTATCATCTCCGGATGAAAGCCTGAGTACAAAATGACCAGCACATCCCAGATGATAAACACGGCCTCGGATACTATCCTTAAAACACCCTTCAGAAGGAATACGGAATCTATGACACCGCAGAGGAAGATAAACTCCATGCCCCCGTATATCCCTCCCGCAAAGACAAAGAAAAACGGAATGACGATGATATTCAGCACATAGCAGAATATGACCGATGTAAGCCTTACATCCCTGTTGAACATGAAAAGACCGTATACGGCCGTAAGCAGCAGGATGGATCCGCCGCTCACGAAATAAGCGGAATGGTCATATCCGGCTATAAAGAAACAGGGTATGGCAAAAATAATAGCTGCTATGCTGTAAGCGCCTATGAGTCTTAATATCCTTATATCCAGCTCGATGGTGTCGTTATAATAAAAATCGCTGAAAATTCTCTTATTTAAGGCTTTCATACTATAAGCTTCTCTCCGGGCAGATATCTTGTGACCATGTACTCCAGCTCATGCATATCTATAGGCTTAGCGAGATAATCATCAAAGCCCGCATTGATGAGCATCTGCTTCGCTCCCTCGTGGGCATCGGCGGTAAGCACTATGCAGGGGACGGTCTTTGCCCATTCAGAGGACAGTTTCCTTACAGCCCTTAAGGTATCTATGCCGTTCATGCCCGTCATCATGTAATCAATGAAAAGAATGTCAAAGCTCATCACCTTTGCGATGCTCAGGGCGCTGTTTCCGTTGCTGGCCGTTGAAACCTCAAAGCCCATACGGGTAAGCAGCCTCTCTGCCACCATAAGGTTCGTCATGTTATCCTCCACCACCAGGGCTTTGGCTCCGGATACGATGACCTTTCTCTCCTCCGGCTCTGCTTCCTTTGCCGTCTCCTCAGACTCCCTGTGCCCGCCTTCGAAATACTTCACTATATTAAGTGAGCTTAAGGGCTTCACAAGCCTTGCATCACCGGAATCATCATTGGGATCATCCACTTCTTTCATCATAACAATGGTTATGTTGGCGCCCATCAGCGACGGCAGATCGCAGGAGCCCTCCAGGCATTCCGGAGTTATGAATAAGTGGGTATATATCCCCTCCTTTATGACTGCATTCATCTCATCACTGTTTTCCACTACGGTACAGCGTATCTTCATTGCCCTCAGGGTGTCCTTCAGGACGGATTTCATATTGACGTCATCATCACAGATGATCACTCCCAGATCCCTGCTGTCCCTGATCTTTGCCAGAGGCTCGGGATCGGCTATCTTCTGCGGGATATCGAAGGAAAAGACCGAGCCCTTATTATATACGCTCTTCACCCCTATACTCCCTCCGCAGGCATTCACTATGCTCTTTGTGATGGAAAGCCCCAGTCCCGACCCCTCCTTTTTAAGGCTTTCATTGATATCATCATCCACTCTTGTAAAATCATCAAACAGGGTGGGAAGCTTCTCCTCCTTGATCCCTATCCCGGTGTCCGTAACGTCTGCATGGAGCACCATGCCCTCCTGGGTTACATCACTCATAACGACACGGAGTGTGATATGGCCCTGCCTGGTATACTTCACGGCGTTATTCAGGATATTGATAAAGACCTGCCTCAGTCTTATCATGTCCCCTATGAGTTTTTTGGGTATATAGGGATCGATATACACATAGAATTTCACATCCATGCCCATCAGCCTTACCGATATCATGTTGATTATATCATCGAGAAATTCCCCTGTTTCATATTCGTTCTCCTGCATGACGATATTCCTTTCACCATCATCGGAAAAGACAAGCAGGTCATCAAGGGTCGTGATAAGAGCCCTGCAGGCATTGCTTATATGATGCACGTTCATCCTGGTATCATCGGATATATCCTTGGACAGCATGATCTCTCCCGCGCTCATTATGGCATTCATCGGAGTCCTTATCTCATGGGACATATTCATCAGGAATACATCCTTGGATCTTTCATTATCATCTGCCACCCTGCGGCTCTCCTCCGCCTTCTCACTCTCCCTTGTATAAAACCTCAGGGAAGCCATCGTGCAGCTGCAGGCAAAAAGCGCGCATACAGTCAGCGGCACAGCCACATCCAGTGCCATATTCACATTCTCAAATGAAATGAAATCATTCTCCGAAAGGCGGAAATATGAAAAAATAACGGAAGATATCCACGAAACCCAGAAAAGGATATAGGAAATGGTACGAAGCCTGCCCTCCTGTACGAATACGGTGAGAAGGAAGCCGAGGAAATAATACATCAATGAAAAAGAGATGAACCTTCCGTCTATGATATATGACGCCGGGAAGATCAGAAGCTCGAACAATACCACTATGGCAAAGGAGGAAAGCTGATATTTCCCGCTCTGGGCGGCATATCCTATGAAAAAGGTAAGGAGCATGATCCCGAGCCCGGTCACATAATAGTAGGACCGGCCGAGATGAAGATACAGGCTTGCCGAAAGACACAGCACATAGGAAATAAAGAAAAAGATCATCCCTATGTTGAAGTTTATCACTTCAAGAGGAGTATCAAGGCCGTACCACTTTTCAAGGCTGTCCCGCACTTCCTTACCCGTCCTGCCTTAGATCAGATCCGTATGCCCGTCATCCTTTAAAGCGCAGACCACATCGATCCTTCTGAAAAGGACATTCTCCACGAAAGGCTTCTTTACGAAGTCCGCAGCCCCGAGCTTGTAATACCGGCTCACCGCCATGATGGAAGCGTCTGAAGCCGTGATTATCACCGGTATATCCTTCGTCTCCTCATCCTCCTTAAGTCTCATCAGCACTCCCTCGGACATCTCCTCATCGAGAAACATGTCAAGAAGGATGACATCCGGCCTTTCCCTCTTAGCCGCTTCAACGATCTCATCGCCGGTCAGGGCATTGCTGACCTCATAACGGCTCCCTATTATCTCCCTTGCCTGCTCGTAAACGGTAGGCATATCATCTGCTATAAGTACACGTTTCATTCCAGTCGCTACCCCCGATCGCTCGATTGATAAAACACTCTTTCTATGATAATATAATCGGCGTCTGTTTTCAAGGAATGATACACTCCGCCGGTCAGGCGCACCGCTTAAAAAGCAGCCGGGGGATCACAGTACAGGGAGGCAATGGATATGGGCAGCATAAGGGAAATATATGATGCAAAAAAGACGGTCTTTTCATGCGAGGTGTTCCCTCCGAAAAAGGACAAGCCGATCGAGCCGACGATGGAAAAGCTTGCAGCCTTTAAGGATATCGCTCCCGACTTCCTTTCCGTCACCTACGGAGCAGGGGGAAGCAATGCGGGCCACGCGGTGGAGATAGCCTCCTTTATAAGAAAAGACGTAGGCACTGACGTGCTCTCCCATATCACCAGCGTAGGATTTTCAAGAGAAAAGCTTGACGCAGGACTTAAAACCTTCACCGACAACGACATAGAAAATGTGCTGGCCTTAAGGGGCGACAGGCCCAGGACAATGACGGACGAGGAATATAACAGCCGTGATTTCTTCCATGCCTCCGATATGGCGGAATATATACGCAAAAGCTACCCGTCCTTCACCGTAGCAGGCGCCTGCTATCCCGACAAGCATTTTGAAGCCAGGGATTATGCCGAGGACATAGCCAATCTCAAAAAAAAGGTGGAGTGCGGATGCTCCTTCCTCATCTCCCAGCTTTTCTTTGACAATGACAGTTTTTACAAAATGTCGGAGCTCATGGATAAAAGCGGCATAGATGTCCCTGTATCCGCCGGGATAATGCCCATAACGAATGCCAGGATGCTCGGCACCACCGTTACCCTTTCCGGCACCTCAGTACCTAAAAGCCTGTCAGACGTCATCGCAAAATACGGTGAAAATGATGACGATATGAAAAAGGCGGGCATAGAATACGCCATAGACCAGATAAAGGATCTTCTGGCCCACGGCGTCCGCGGCATACATCTCTATGTGATGAATAAGCCCGAAACAGCGGAAGCTGTCTTTGCAGAGGTCAGATAGCCTCAGGCTTCCTGTCTCTCGTCATAAGCTCCTTCATGGCATCTGCCGGATTCTTCCCCTCAAAGAGGATCTTGTTTACCTGCTCTATTATCGGCATATCGACCTTATGCTTTGCGGCAAGGTGCATGGCCGCTTTGGCGGAATAAACGCCCTCCACGACCTGCTTTACTTCCTCCATGGCCTCGTCAGCCGTCTTCCCCTGGCCTATGAGTATGCCTGCTCTCCTGTTCCTTGAATGCATGGAAGCGCATGTTACGATAAGATCTCCTATCCCGGTAAGCCCCTCGAAGGTCTCCCTTTTGCCTCCACAGGCCACACCAAGCCGGGATATCTCATGGATCCCTCTGGTTATAAGAGCCGCCTTTGTATTGTCTCCGTAGCCCACACCGTCCGCTATGCCTGCAGCAAGGGCTATCACATTCTTCAGGGCTCCGCCCAGCTCCATCCCGTAGGGGTCGTCAGAGGTATATACCCTGAAGATCTCGTTCATGAAAACATCCTGTACGAACCTGGCGTCATTTTCATCCTTTGATCCCGCGACTATGGCTGTGGGAGTCCCCGCTCCGACCTCCTCGGCATGGGTGGGGCCGCACAGCACTACCACCCTGCTCTGTGGTATCTCCTCCTTTATGATCTCGGATAAGGTATCAAAGCTTTCGTCCTCCAGCCCCTTAGCCACGGAGACTATGATCCTGCCCTTATCCACATACTCCCTCATGCTCCTCGCCGTCTTCCTTGTAAAGGGAGAAGGCACTGCCAGCACGATAAGCTCGCTGTTCTCTGTCGCTTCCTCCAGATCGGCGGTGAAAAGCATATCATCGGGCAGTATTACCCCGGGAAGCTTCTCCTTCTGCTCATGGTACTTATTCAGCATCTCTATCTCAGAGGCTATGGCAGAATAAACAACGACCCTGTGCCCGTTATCACTGAGAAGCTTTGCCAGGGCTGTCCCCCAGCTTCCGGCTCCTATCACCCCGATATTTCTCATCATTGCGCTTTCTCCCCCTTATTTTTGAATAAATAAGTCTTTTTCTCATTATGGTTTATCAGACGGACTATATTCTCCCTGTGCCTGTATATGGCCATGGCGCAGAGCAGCCCCGTGATCACATCGCATTCAATGGCGATGGGAGTCGTGATATCCGCAAAAGAGCCGAGGCGCAGGGCTCCCATTATAACCACCTCTATAAAGAAGGTGATATAAAGACAGATGGAGCCAAGCGACACATAATGCGTCGTGCAGAAGATCCCGAAGAAAACCACAAGCCCTATCGCGACCATATAAGGATCCGTCATTATGATCCAGCCTGCCGTGCTGGCTATGCCCTTGCCTCCCTTGAAGCCGAGATAGAAGGGGAAATTATGTCCAAGGATGGTGCCTGCCGCAGCATACATCTTTATGAGCTGCAGCATCTCCGGATTCACCTCCTTACGGTAAAAGATCGAAAGGCATATGATAACAGCCACTATCGTTTTCATCACGTCGCCGAAAAAGGTGATAAGACCGGCCTTCGTCCCAAGAGTACGGAGCATATTCGTGGTCCCCGCATTCCCTGAGCCGTGCTTCCTGATGTCTATCCCGTACATCCTTCCCAGAATGTAGCTTGTCTGAAACAGCCCGCAGGCATACCCTATCGCCAGGCATGACAATCTCATTATCATTGCTCTGTCTTCCTTTCCCTTATCAAAAAGCGTATCGGTGTACCCTGAAACCCGAAGGCATCCCTGATACGGTTTTCGAGATATCTGGTATATGAATAATGCATCAGCTTTGCATTGTTTACAAAGATCACTATCGTAGGAGGCTTCACGGATACCTGCGTCGCATAAAGCACCCTGAGTCTCCGTCCCTTGTCAGACGGAGGCTGCTGCAGCATCACTGCCTCGCTCACGATCTCATTCAAAACGCCCGTTTGTATACGAAGGCTCTGATTTGCTATTACGGTGTCTATGGATTCAAAAAGCTTCTCCGTCCTCTGGCCTGTCTTTGCCGAGATGAAGAGTATCTCGGCATAGGGCATGAAGGACAGGGTCTGCATTATATCCCGGCTCATCCTGTATATGGTCTTGTCGTCCTTTTTGACGGCATCCCATTTATTTACGGCTATTATCATGCCCTTGCCCCTGTCATGGGCTATGCCGGCTATCTTGGCATCCTGCTCCGCCACTCCCTCGGTGCCGTCTATAATAAGGACTACGATATCCGCCCTCTCCACCGCGGAAACGGTACGGGCCACCATGTAGGTCTCAAGCTCTTCCTTTATCTTATTCTTCCTTCTAAGTCCCGCGGTATCCACAAAGACGTATTCCCTGCCGTTACGTTTCACCACCGTGTCCACTGCATCCCTGGTGGTGCCTGCTATATCGGATACGATAAGGCGGTCCTTGCCGAGATATTTATTGATAAGGGAGGATTTGCCCACATTAGGCCGCCCCACTATGGCTATCCTCGGCCTGTCATCCTCCCCTTCGTCAGCTTTCCTGTCAGGGAAGCTCGCGACCACCTCGTCCAGCAGATCGCCCACTCCGGTGCGCTGATCAGCGGAAATGGGTATCGGATCCCCAAGTCCCAGATTGTAGAACTCATATATGTCAGCCTCATATTTTTTGAAGGAGTCCACCTTATTGACGGCCAGAACCACCTTCTTGCGGGACTTTCTAAGCATATCGGCCACCTTGTCATCGGAGTCCGTAAGCCCCATCTGCACATCCGTCATGAAAATGATGACATCCGCCGTATCGATGGCGATCTGCGCCTGCTCCCTCATCTTTGAAAGGATCACATCCTTTGAGTCAGGCTCAATCCCTCCCGTATCTATCAGAGTGAAGACCCTGCCGTTCCAGTCCACGTCGGCATAGATCCGGTCTCTCGTGATACCGGGCTCATCCTTTACTATCGCTATACGCTCTCCTGCCAGATAATTAAAGAGCGATGATTTTCCCACATTCGGTCTTCCTACGACCGCCACTACTGGTTTCATCAGTTACTCCTGAAAATCTCCAAAAATGACGCACCGTCTGATTTTACAATACTGATCGGAACCTGTAAAGCATCTGAAAGAGAGGTGACTGTCATATCGTCAAGCAGAACCTCGGTGCCCGCCCGTAAAAGGTTTGCCGGAAGAAAGAGCCTGCTTCCAAGCTCCTTTCCCTTAAGCTGCTCCAGTATGTCCTTTCCGGTAAGCAGTCCCGATACCGTGATGCTCTCACCGAAAAAACGGTTTATCACCGGATACACACGTACACTGATATTAGGATAATATCTGCCGGCCCTTTCCGTCAGCTCCCTTATCACCGGATATATCAGCATCCCCGTGGCTATGCTTAGCTCTCCGCTCCTTTGATCCCCCTCAAGCTCCTTAAGCCCCTCCTCCACCTCATCGGTCAGAAGCCTGACCATTCCCACGCCGTTCTCAAGCTGGAGATAGCCGTCATATCTGTCCGCTGCGGGAACGGGTCTTCCGGCGATAAGATACCACTCGTCGGAAGCATGTACGAAATGGATGCCGTGCTCCTCAAAGAGCTTCTCCTGCCAGCCCTCTATCTGGTCTATGACCTCAGCGGCATCCTTACCGTTAAAGGGCTCCAGTGGATAAAGCCCCTCCCTGTACCTTGATATACCCACAGGCACCACGGAAACGCTTTCAAGACAGGGGATATACCCTGCAAGATCAGCTATGGAGCGGTCCAGCTCTTCCCTGTCGTTCACCCCCCTGCACAGCACTATCTGCCCGTTCATCCTGACCCCGGCCTCAAAAAGCCTGTCAGCCTTTTTAAGCGCCTCTCCCGCGAAGCGGTTTCCCATCATCATATTGCGAAGCTTCGGGTTAGTCGTCTGGAAGGATATATTGATGGGCTCAAGATTATAACGTATCACCCTTTCGATGTCATCATCCGACATATTGGTAAGGGTCACATAGTTCCCCTGCAGGAAGGAAAGCCTGCTGTCGTCATCCTTGAAATACAGAGTATCCCTCATGCCCCCGGGCATCTGGTCGATAAAACAAAAGATGCACTTATTCCTGCATCTTTTATAATCATCCATAAGCCCGTCCTCAAAAATGAGCCCCGGATCCTCGTCTTCTGTTTTCTCAAGGAGATAGGTGGAATAACGGCCGTTCTTGTGCTTTATGGTCAGCTCGATCTCCGTATCCGCACATTCATACTGATAATCAAAGATATCCCCGATCCTCTCACCGTTTATGAGACAGAGCCTGTCCCCGGCTCTGATCCCCGCTTCCCAGGCTGCGGAGTTTTCTGCCACCTCCTTGATAAGCCTGGCATTATTTCCCTCCCGGTCAGGCCTCATAGGGGTCAGATATCGATACGCTCGTTGTAGCTTGCGAGTATCTCCCTTATCTTCTCCGTGGGAGTGCCTACCTTGTCCATGGACATATCGTGATTCGAAAAATCAATGATCTGGGCGATCAGCTTGCTCATATCCGCCTCTATATACCATTCCCTGGTAAGGAGCTCCGGTCTCCTGTAGTGCAGGTTGGTGGTTATTATCCTGTCAAAGACACCCTCTTCAAAGGCATCATCAAAGAGACCGAGGCCGTCGGTAAAGAGCCCGAAGGTACAGCAGATAAAGACCCTGTTCGCCTTCATGTTCTTAAGCTGTCTCGCAGTATCCAGCATGGAGCCGCCCGTCGATATCATATCGTCCACTATTATCACATCCTTGCCCTCCACCGAGTCACCAAGGAACTCATGGGCTACGATGGGATTCTTACCGTCCACGATATGGGCATAGTCACGCCTCTTATAGAACATCCCTGTATCCACCCCGAGTACGGTAGCGAAATAAATAGCCCTGTTCAATGCACCCTCATCGGGAGATATGACCACTACATGGTCGGCATCTATCATAAGATCGTCCTCACTCTGGAGCAGGGCTCTTAAAAACTGGTAGAAGGGTGTGAAATTATCAAAGCCGCATAAGGGCGCAGCAGCCTGCACCGACGGATCATGGGCATCAAAAGTCATAAGGTCGGAAACTCCCATATCCGAGAGCTCCTCTATCATCATGGCGCAGTCAAGGGATTCCCTCGAGGATCTCTTGTGCTGTCTTGATTCATACATGAAAGGCATAACGACCGATATTCTGTGGGCCTTGCCTGCTACGGCGGCTATCGCCCTCTTTAAGTCCTGATAATGGTCATCTGGTGAATAACGGTTCTGAAAGCCGTTCATCTGATAGGTCATGCTGTAATTGATCACATCGGTAAGTATATAGATATCCTTGCCCCTTATGCTCTCCTCCAGCACGCACTTCCCTTCTCCGGAGCCGAATCTCGGGAGTGAAAAGGCCGTCTCATAGGAATCCGCTACATAGCCCTGATGCTCCGGATCATCAATGCCCTCCGGAAACCTCTCCTTCCTGAAGCCTACCAGATACTCATCCACCTTGTCCCCGAGCTCCCTGATATTCGGCATCACCAGAAGCTTTAATGGCGCCACTGCAAGCTTCTTTGTAAACATATCATTTTTTTCATTTACTATGCCCATACCGCACCGATCCTTTGTCTTCCCCGTTTAATCCGCCGCGGCCATATCGTCCTGCCGCAAAAGAAACTGCCCTCAAGACACAACTTTATCACATCACACCCTATCATTCAATGAAAAATCAGCTGTTATTACAGTGAATACCTGTTTCGGAAAACGTCAAAAATCATTACCCCTGCTTTTCCGGCGCCGGATAAATATTCTGATTTTATATCCGGATCTTTTATGATAAAATACAGGTTTATACTACAGAAAAGACCGGAAAGTATTTCGGCCGGAGCCTGAGCCCGGCCGCGAGGGAGGAAAGCTCTATGGAAAGCAGCAGATCAAAAAACGGCGCGTTTACAAAAACGAATAAATATCTCTTCCTGCAGGCACTCTTTTTCGCGGGAACGGTATTGATAAATTTCATCCTGCCGAGGACAGCCTCCTTTTTCCATATCCCTCTCTACCTGGATAATGTGGGGACGCTTTTAGCCGCTGTGCTCGGAGGCTATCTCCCCGGCATAGCCGTCGGCTACCTCAATAACATCATAAATATGCAGGGTAATCCCGGCAATGCCTACTACGTGGTGCTTTCCACCATGATAGCAGCCTGCGGCACCTGGTTCGGCAGCAAGGGCTTCTTCGACAAATTCTGGAAAGCCCTTCTTACCATCCCTGTTTTCGCTTTCATAGGAGGCTGTCTCGGCTCCATCCTCACCTATCTCCTGTACGGCTACGGTATGGGCGAGGGAATAAGCGCACCCTTTGCGAAGGCTCTTTTAAGCAGCGGGAAGCTCAGTGTATTCTGGGCACAGATGGCTTCGGATATCGCCATAGATCTCGTGGATAAAGGGATAACCGTCATCCTTGTCTTCATCATACTGAAGCTGATCCCGGAGAGCGTAAAGCCCGCTCTCTGGCTTACCGGCTGGCGTCAGACCCCGCTTTCCAGATCCGCGCTCTTTGATGCAAGACATACCGTTACAAGATCATTTTCCTTAAGAGGCAAGATAATAACCATCATTTCGACCATCATGGTACTGGTCGCACTGGTTACCACCGCTATCAGCTATTTCCTCTATCAGAATTTTGCCACTGAGCAGTACACAAACAGCTGTACCAGCATAGCCAAGCTCGCAGCCGGCGAGATCGATCCGGCAAAGGTCGATGAATACATCAAACTCGGGAATGCGGATCCCGAATATACCGCCATCGAAAACAGGCTTAAGCGTCTGAAGGAGGGAGATCCCGATATAGAATACATATATGTATATCAGTTTATGGACAACGGGGTAAAGGTGGTATTCGATCTTGACACCCCGGAGGTCAAGGGGCAGGAGGCAGGCGATGTCATAGAGCTTGAGGAATATCTCCTGCCGTACAAAAATGATCT
>CACZNY010000093.1 GCA_902782655.1 uncultured Lachnospiraceae bacterium | reverse complement strand
TTGATATAAAAGTAACATAGACTTCAGGGTTTTGCAACCCATATTTTTCTTCTTAGTGACTTTGTACATTTTCTGCGTCCGGGATTGTATAAAATAGATAAAGGATCCTCAGCTATTTAGCAAAGCCGGAAGGATCCTTTATTGTCGCTGCAATGCCTTATCTTTTGCAGGTGCTTTCTCTTTCGATTATCGAGGTCTTCAGTATGATCTGATCGTTTTCGAAGGACTCCCCCTGTATCATCCTTAGCAGAGTGCCGATCGCCAGCTCTCCCTTCTTTTCGATATCCTGATGGACGGTAGTGATGGCCGGACGGCTGATGGCGCCTGGAATGGTATCATCAAAGCCCATTACCGAAATATCGGTCGGAACACCAAGCCCCGCCCGCTCCAAAGCCTTCGTGAATATGCAGGCATAGACATCCGAGCAGCAGAGCACCGCATCATAGCCTGCGGCTCTCTTTGCAAGCTGAGCCATGCTTTCATATATCCCGTCCTTCCCTGAGTTCAGCTCGAAGTAATCCTCCTCGCCGTGCTCTTTACCGGCCTCGTCCAGAGCCCTGCAGAAGCCTCTGTAGCGTTCCCGGTTTACCCCGCTGCGGTCATCCGAGAGGAAGGCTATCCTTTGATGCCCCAGCTTCAAAAGGTAGGATACGGCATCATATGTACCCTTCTCATCCTCAAGTCCTATATTCACAAAGGAGTGCTCAAACTGGTGGATGACCTCACGGCTGATATAGGTATCCACGCATACCACGGGTTTGCGGTAGCGCTTGTACACTCTGAGCGCATCATCGTCTACCATCCAGAAGAGCAGCAGGCCGTCGGTATTCCAGGCCGCAACCTTATTAAGGATGTCCATCATATCCTCGGATATATAGAGCATCATGAAATATCCCGCCTCCCTGATCTCCTGCTCTATGACGCCGAGTATCCGGGAGACAAAGGGCTCTGACAGGATATTCATATAACGGTCTTTTCTTGTTTTTATAACCACGCCTATTATTCGCGACTGGTTTGCAGCAAGATTCTGGGCGGCGAGGTTCGGTACATAGCCCACCTTATCAAGATAGGCTCTTACCCTCTCTATGGTCTCCTGCGATACCTCCTTCGTCTTGCCGTGTATAACGTTTGACACCGTAGTGGTACTCATATCCAGCTGTCTTGCGATTTCTTTTATAGTGATCATTTTTATCCTTCTCCAATCCGCACTATATATTACCTTTAACGCATAAGCTGTGTCAATCGTTACTCCATAAAAACACCGTCGGGATAACCCGGCGGCGTTTCATAAAGAAAGTGCTTATGTGATCTGCATTTCCTCAGACTTCATATGGCTGGAGCTGGTACCTTACCGTCACATTGATCTTTATGGTCTTTCCGTTTATCTTCGTTGTCACCGTAGTCTTCTTTCCGGCTGCCCTGGCCTCGATTACTCCGTTTTCATTTACGAAGGCTATGGAGGGCTTAGCGGATTTCCATACCACATCCTGCTTCACTCCCGGCATTTCGATGAGGAATCTGGTGCCGGCGTCCATGGTGAGGTTGTAGGTATCTGCCTTCCTCCCATCCTTTTGGATCCTGCTGTCCAGCGTCAGGACCTCAGGCTTTTCCACATAAACCGTGGTACAGTATCTCACCCCGTTATGCCTGCAGGTTATATCCGTTACTCCCCACAGATTTCCTGACACTGCTTTCGCCGTGACTTTACCCGGTTTTTTATCCGCATCTACGGTTGCGGTCTCTGTATCCGTTGAATTCCACGATACCGCCTTCTTATTATTGACCTTATAAAACTTCAGCTGCTCTGCAGGTGCTTTTTTGACAGTCGAAGGGTCATTCAGGTAGGTCTCGGTCTTTGCGGAAAGCGCCTCGACAGCTATGACAAGCTTCACTGCAGGAGCCTTTCCCTCAGTCCCGGCGTCCGCCTCGCTCCCGTATCCCCAGAGCTCTACAGTTCCTTCCCTGTTTGCGGTCACCTTTGCCTTCTTATAGTCGAAGCCGATTATCATATCTTCCTTTTCGACTGCATTGCCGTTTTCATCCTTAAAGACCCAGACAGCCTTCTTCGGATCGAATCCGGACTTTTTATCATACTTCAGGGTAAGGGCTGTCCCGGGATTCATACAGACCTTATCGGAATACGACTCTTCGCCGGCTGCCTTATACAGGCCAAGCTTTTTGGGATTGCCCGTAGCCGTGGAGAATACATCCGTCACCTTGACCGTACAGGACCAGGCCTTGCCGTTGAGATAGGCAGATACCTTTGCGGATCCCTTAGCCACGCCTGTGATCCTTCCGGTCTCCTTATCTGCTGTCACTATCCTCGGGTTTGAAGATATCCATACAGGCTTAAGCGGAAGATCCTTCGGTGCTTTGGTGTCGTCGCTTAAGATACAGAGCTCTCTGTATTTTCCCGTAAGAAGTGTCAGTGATTTTACAGGATCATATACCTGATTCTCCCCGTCCTCCACTCTCTCATAGATCTTCGGTGCGACGATCACGATATGATATTCCTTACCGCTCACACTGTCCTTAAGTATTACGGGCTTATCCTCTTCGGTGGCTGCTTTTGCCGTGACCTTACCCGTCTTTTTATTTCCGACGCCAAGCTTCTTTTTGTCCGAGGTAGTCCAGCTGCCGTTCTTATCGCTTCCGAAGGTATAGGACTGTCCCTTCACCATGGTCATCGCAGCCTCTGATTCCGCAGTCCAGGGCTTAAGCTTCATCACGCTGTCCATGGCGGAGTGCTCATCCTCGGGAGACACCTTTTTCTTTTCGACGATTATCGTCAGAGGCATGAGCGACGGATAGATATGGATCAGCTTCCATTCCCCGTCCACAGCCTCCTTCTGCTTCTCCGTCATGTCATCATAGCCTTTGACCAGCTTCCTGTAATCACTGAGATCATCCTTTATGCTGACAGTGACGTCATCGGCTGAAATGGTATATCTGCCGTTAAACGATACCGTTTGCCCCGCTGCTTCGATCATAAGGTTACTCATGATCACATCACCGAATTCCTCGGTTTTCTCTCTGGACTCCTCACCATTGATATAGACCACAGGCTCGAAATCAGATGGTGTTATCTCTCTTCCCTCCGGCAGACGCGGCTTTTTGTTGTCACGATCCTGTTTCCAGCGGA
>CACZNY010000092.1 GCA_902782655.1 uncultured Lachnospiraceae bacterium | reverse complement strand
GTGCTGTCGGTAGTCATGATCTCCGCCCCGCACTGGCTGCAGGTATAGATCGTAGTCTCGTAGGTATCCTGAGCCTTTATCTCCCGCGCGTCCTCAAACTCGCTTACCGGATACTCGCTGTCACAGAAAGGGCATTTGAGCATCTGGCCTGCGATATTTAATACCAGATCCCCGCCGCAGCTTTTACACTTATACATAAGATACCTCCTCAGGTGATGCAGGGCAGACGAAGCGGATCACCCGGGATGAGATACTCCCGTTATGCCGTCCTCACCCTGCCGGACGTATTTTCAACCGGCTTCCATGATAACATAAAAGCGGCAGCCTGTTAAACCACCGCTTCTGTCCCGGAGTCAAAGGGGACGGTTCTCTCTGACTCCTGTTCTATCCGTATCGAATCTTTCCATCAGTCTTTTATTGAATGCGGCATTGGCTTCGCAGGAGGCGTCGGGAAGATCCTCGCCGCAGACGTCCAGCGCAATGACCCTCCTGCTTTCATAAAGGGAGGCTAATGCCGAAAAAAGCTCTTCCTCACTCATAGCCCCCTGATCCCAGTTTGTATTTAGCACCTCTTCGGAGAGAATATCCTTATCAAGGGAAATATAAAGCGGAAGCTCAGACGCCCCGCGGCATCCTTCAAAATCCTCCATGCTTTGTATCAGCAAAGAGTCCTTAAGCATCCTGTTTTCACTGCGTATATCAAGCCGCCAGGATCCGCAGGATCTGAGCCCCGGAAAGGCAGGAGGCTTGTCATCGGTGTGATTGTCAAAGGTGATGAGGTCGAATGGCTCCTTTATAAAAGAAGCAAGGATCCTTGTCATATAGTGGTAGTTTCCGTTATCAAGGAAACGGATTCCGTATCCATGAGCTCCGCCTTTTTCGGCAAGCCTTGCATGGATCATGCGCTCCGCCTCCTCATCCACATACATCCCCGTACCGGAAAGCTGCCTGAAATCAATAAAGTCTCCGTATCCCGCTAACCCTTCTCTACCGTATACTCCGGTAAAATCACAGAATAAAACCACTTAAGTCTTCCCCCATGCCGCGCTGATCCGGCCACACAGAATGCAGGACACCGGATCACCTTCCTCCTTACAGATTCAGGCCTTCTCAAATACCACTGTCTCCGAGTAAAAGTCTCCTGCAGGTATATCAGAATCTCCGGGAGCGTGGGATATCTCAAAGCCTATGTTCATAAGCTCATTTCCGAAATATGTTTTATCCCCCGCCCTGTAGACAGCCTCCGGCTCAAGTCCCTTAAGCCTCACTCTCCTGTGTCCCTGATTAACCCCGGCAAGTATGCGGTAGTAAGCAAAGACCGCCCTGCTCTTATCCTCCGATACGACCATCCATGAGCAGTAATCATCCTTAAAGGGCGAGAGCAGCCTGTAGAAGTCCCCGCTCTGGATAAGTCCGCGGTATTTCTTAAGGAAGGCTGTCTGCTTTTTTACCTCCTCAAACTCCTCACAAGAAAGCTTATTAAGATCCAGCTCGTAGCCTCCGGTACCGAAGAAGGACACATTTCCTCTGGTAGCGATGGAGCAGACGCGCCCGGTCTGCATATTGGGACACTCGGAAACATGGGCGCCTATTGAGGATATGGGATAGCCGTAGGACGTACCGTATTGTATCTTAAGCCTCTCCACCGCATCGGTATCATCGCTTCCCCAGGCCTGCGGCGCATAATAGAGCATTCCCGCATCATGCCTTGAGCCGCCGCTTGCGCAGGACTCAAAGAGAAGCTCCGGGAAGTCTGCGATAAGACGCTCATACAGCCTGTAGACAGCGAGGATGTATCTGTGATAGGTCTTCCCCTGCTCTGAGGCATCACGCCCCTGGCTGAAGCACTCGCTGATGGTGCGGTTCATATCCCACTTCACATAGTCGATCCCGGCCTCGCCTATTATGGAGCTCATCCTTTCATAAAGATAATCCTGTACCTCTTCTCTGGACATATCAAGCACCATCTGATGCCTGCCCAGGGATCTCTCCCTCCCGGGAGCCGCCAGCACCCAGTCAGGATGAGCGCGGTAGAGATCGCTGTCGGGATTTACCATCTCAGGCTC
>CACZNY010000091.1 GCA_902782655.1 uncultured Lachnospiraceae bacterium | reverse complement strand
GGCATAGCGAAAGAGACCATGAGCCCCAGAGGGGAGCCCACGGTCATATCCTTCACCCTTTTTGCTTTGTTTAACTTATCTGACGACAATATTTATTATCTTTCCCGGTACATAGATTTCCTTGACTATTGTCTTGCCTTCCAGCTTATCGGCGACAGCTTCCTTTGCCGCGGCAAGAGCCGTATCCTTATCGGCATCCACCGCGATCTCTACGGTTCCCCTGACCTTGCCGTTCACCTGTACGCCGATCTCCTTCGTATCATCAGCTGCCTTGGCCTTGTCGGCTACCGGCCATTTCTCATCAAAGACAGAGGAATCATGCCCAAGCTCCTCCCATACCTCTGCGGCTATATGAGGAGCAAAGGGAGCCAGCAGCAGCGCGTAGGTCTCGAGAGTCTTTTTGTCTACCCCGCCCTCAAGCTTCGCAAGCTTATTATTAAACTCCATAAAGCCTGAGATCACGGTATTAAGTGAAAATGCCTCAAGCCTTGTGCTTATGGTATCCGTAAGCTGATGCCTTATCTTTACAAGCTCTGCCGTCTCGGGCACATCCTTTTCCTTATTCTCCTGCACAAGGTTCCAGAATCTGGAAAGGAATCTGTAAACGCCGTCTATGCCTCTGTCATCCCACTCGGAGTCAAGCTCAGGCGGACCCACGAAAAGCTCATAAAGCCTCAGGGAATCACAGCCGTAATCCCTCACCAGATCATCAGGCGATACCACATTGCCCTTTGACTTGCTCATCTTTATACCGTTCTTACCGGTGATCATTCCCTGATTGAAGAGCTTATGGAAGGGCTCATCGAAGCCTATTACCCCTATGTCATAAAGGAACTTGGTCCAGAATCTGGAATAGAGCAGATGCAGCACCGCATGCTCCACTCCTCCGATATACATATCCACGGGAAGGTATTTGTCAGCCTTCTCCTTTGACACCAGCTCCCTGTCATTATTCACATCCACATAACGCAGGAAGTACCATGAAGAACCTGCCCACTGAGGCATGGTATTGGTCTCTCTCCTGGCATCCCCCCCGCACTTCGGACACTTGCAGTTTACCCATGAGTCAATGGCTGCAAGGGGCGACTCTCCCGTACCCGTGGGCTCATAATGCTCGACCTCGGGCAGCATCAGGGGCAGCTCCTCCTCGGGCACCAGCACCTCACCGCACTTCGGGCAGTGTATAATGGGTATTGGCTCTCCCCAGTATCTCTGTCTTGAGAAGACCCAGTCCCTTATCTTGAAGTTCTTCTTCGCATGGCCTATGCCCTTCTTCTCCACAATATGGGGAGCCTCCTTCTTAAGGACAGCGGATTCCATGCCGTTCCAGTCGCCTGAATTGATCATGGTGCCGGAAGCCTCCGTATAGGCCTCCGTCATATTCTCTATCTCCTTTCCGTCCTTAGCTATGACCTGCACTATCGGTATGTCGAATTTCTTCGCGAATTCAAAGTCCCTGTCGTCATGGGCGGGTACGCACATGATGGCGCCTGTACCATAGTCAGCAAGCACGTAATCGGAAAGCCATATGGGTATCTTCTTTCCGTTCATGGGATTTATGGCATAGGAGCCTGTAAATACGCCGGTCTTTTCCTTATTCTGAAGCCTGTCCACATTGCTCTTATTCGCGGCGTATGTGATATAATCCTCCACCGCCTTCTGCGTCTCATCCGTAGCAAGGGAAGCAGAAAGAGCATGCTCGGGAGCGAGCACCATGAAGGTCGCGCCATACAGGGTATCAGGCCTCGTGGTATAAACGGTGATCTTCTCCTCCCTCCCGTCTATGGGGAAATCGACCTCTGCTCCGTAGGATCTCCCTATCCATTCTGTCTGCATCTTCTTGACCTTTTCGGGCCAGTCAAGCTTGTCCAGATCGTCAAGGAGCCTGTCGGCATAGGCCGTGATCTTCAGCATCCACTGCTTAAGATTCTTCTTGGTGACATCAGCGCCGCAGCGCTCGCACTTGCCGTCCACGACCTCCTCGTTGGCGAGGCCGGTCTTGCAGGACGGACACCAGTTTATCGGCATCTCCTTTTCATAGGCCAGACCCTTCTCATAGAGCTTCTCAAAGATCCACTGGGTCCATTTGAAAAACTTCGGATCTGTTGTATTAAGCTCCATATCCCAGTCATAGATGGCAGCTATCTGCTTTATCTGCTTCTTTATATTAGCCACATTCTCCGCCGTCGACTCGGCAGGCTGCTTGCCGGTCTTTATGGCGTAATTCTCAGCCGGAAGACCGAAAGCGTCCCAGCCCATGGGATGGATCACATAGTGGCCGTTCATCAGCTTGTATCTGCTCCATACATCCGATATCACATAGCCTCTCCAGTGTCCTACATGGAGGCCGTTGCCCGAGGGATAGGGGAACATATCAAGGCAGTAATATTTGGGTTTCCTGCCGTCATTGACATTTACCGGATGCGCTTCCCATTCCCTGGTCCACTTCTCCTCTATCTCGTTATGATTGTAAGGTTTTTTCATAATACAGCTCCTTAAACGTTATGATTTATAATTCCCCTTATCTTAGCTTTTTTGTAATACTTTGGCAAGATATGATATGATACAAACGCCAAAAGTCTAAATGGCGTTTGAACTTGTTCAAAAAGCCATTTGACTTTGGGC
>CACZNY010000090.1 GCA_902782655.1 uncultured Lachnospiraceae bacterium | reverse complement strand
GCTTTTTCCTTTTTCGGAAAACGTCAAAACTACTCTCGTTACTGCGTTTCCCTATACTCCGCTTTCAGTATCCTCACCGGCTGCTCCCGGCAGGCTTTCCAGAAGGCACTGACGCAGAAGGGTGAGGGCCGCTGCCGTGGCAGATTCCCTGATCTTCTCCCTTTCACCGGAGAATAGATACTTCTTTACCTTTATGCTGCCGAGCACAGAAACACCGATGTAGGTAAGGCCTACGGGCTTCTCATCGGTACCGCCGTCAGGTCCTGCTATGCCCGTCAGTGATACGGCAACGTCGGCCTTTACTGCCGAAGCGCAGCCCTTGACCATTTCCTTGGCGCACTGCTCAGATACCGAACCGAATTTCTCAAGGGTCGATCTCTTTACCCCGAGAGCCTTTCTCTTTGATTTATTGGAATAAGTGACAAAGCCCATCTTCACCACATTCGAAGCTCCCGGGACATTTATGAGCCTGCTCATCGTCATGCCGCCGGTCAGCGATTCCGCCGCCGCCAGGGTAAGCCCGTTTTCAAACAGGAGCTGTATCACCGAGGCTTCAAGCGTGACGCTCTCATCAGTGGTAAATATCTTTGATCCGAACCTCTTTTTTATCTCCTTTACCACGGGCTTCACCAGCTTATGGGCTTCCTTCTCGCTCCCGGCCTTGGCCGTGACCCTTACATGCACCTCTCCGGTCTTGGCATAGGTGGCAATGGTAGGATTGTCCTGGGCATCTATGAGGTCCTTCAGATCTGTTTCCACGAAGCTCTCTCCCGAGCCGCAGATCTTCACCATCTCGGAATAGAAGCACTCGCCGGAAATACTCCTGAGATACGGCACCACCTGATTATCCCACATGGGGATGAGCTCTCCGGGAGGACCGGGAAGGAGTATCGCCGTAACCCCCTCTCCCTCCACTATGATGCCGGGAGCCGTGCCGTTCTTATTGTACAGGACCTTGGCGCCTTCGGGCACATAAGCCTGCTTTTTATTATTGTCCGTAAGCTTCAGGTTTCTCTTTTCAAAGAATTTCTGTATCTGCTTCCAGGCCTTATCATCAAGTATCAGCTTTTTATTAAGGGCGCGGGACACCGTCTCCTTGGTAAGGTCATCCTCCGTGGGGCCGAGGCCTCCGGACAGGATCACGATATCCGCTCTCTTTGAGGATTCGTCAAAAACCTCCTTTAGCCTTGCGTCGTTATCCCCCACCACGCTCTGGTAATAGCATGAAATGCCAAGCCCCGCCAGTCCCGCCGATATATACGCGGCATTCGTATTCACTATATTGCCCATGAGGATCTCCGTCCCGACGCAGATTATCTCAGCCTTCATTTATTACCTCCGCTTTTATCATCCAGCATTACGTTTTTATTCTTTATGATATAATCAACAAGTGAGATCACCGTAAGCGCCAGCGCTATCCAGGTGACGACAGACGATGCGATGCTCCACCAGTTATATCCGAGATCCGCAATGAGCATTATCACCATCACCATCTGGAAGGTGGTCTTGAATTTCCCCCAGTAGGAAGCAGCTATGACCACATCCTTCTCCGCGGCGATAATGCGGAAGCCCGAGATTATGAACTCCCTTGCGACTATTATCACTACTATCCATGCCTTAAGCCTCAAAAGCTCCACCAGGCAGATCATGGCCGAGATCACGAGGATCTTGTCAGCCAGGGGATCAGCGAATTTGCCGAAGGTCGTTACCATGCCGTACTTCCTCGCTATCTTGCCGTCCAGAAGATCCGTCAGTGAGGCGATGACAAATATCACGAGCGCCACCCATTTCGAGGCATCCCCCAGACAGTCTGTCATGAGGATCACTACAAAAAAGGGTATGAGCACCACCCTGAATACAGTCAGCTTATTCGGAAGATTCATTTCCATATAAGTTCCCCCTTAAGATCATAGCCCTCTGCAGCTTCTATCTTCACCGTAACGATATCTCCGCTCAGAAGCTCTCTCCCTCCGGAGCTTACGAACACATATCCGTCCACCTCCGGGGCATCCATATATGTGCGTCCGATATAGATATCATCCTCCGGTATCCTGCCTTCTATCATAACGGACATTTCCCTGCCGCACAACTCCCCCGCTTTCTGAAAGGCGATCTCCTGCTGCGTCTCCATTATCTCACGGTGCCTGCGCTTTTTTGTGGCATGGTGCACCTGCCCCTCCATGGAAAAGGCTGCGGTATCCTCTTCCCTTGAATAAGGGAAATCTCCCAGCCTTTCAAACCTCATGCTCCTTACAAAATCCAGAAGCTCCCTGTGCTCCTCCTCAGTCTCTCCCGGAAATCCGGAGATCAGTGTAGTGCGAAGAGCGATATCAGGTATCCTGCTCCTGAGCTTCTTTATCTTGTCAACAAGCTCCTTTTTTTCCGTTTTTCTTCCCATGAGCCTTAAGATCCTGTCCGAGCAGTGCTGTATGGGCATATCAAGATAGTGGCAGATCTTCGGCTCTTTTCCGATACAGTCGATAAGCTCATCGTATATCTCCTCCGGATAGCAGTACATGAGCCTTATCCACTCTATGCCCTCTATGCGGCAGAGCTTTTCAAGCAGCAGATGCAGTGATCTCCTGCCGTAAAGATCCGTGCCGTAGACCGTGGTCTCCTGCGCCACGAGTACAAGCTCCTTCACCCCGGCCTCTGCCAGTCTTTTGGCATCCTTGATAAGATCCTCCGCGGGTACGGATCTGTAATGCCCCCTGACCTTCGGTATCACGCAGTAGGTGCAGTTTTTATTGCATCCCTCAGCTATCTTGAGATAGGAGCTGTGGGGCATTCCCAAAGGCCGGGCCATTCCCTGCATGTAGGAATATCTGTCAATGCTTTCGGTATGTCTGGCCCGTATCCCCTGCGCCGCCTCCTCCACAGCCTCAGCTATGCTGTCGATGGCCGTAGTGCCCACTATCACATCGGTTTCGGGCATGATCTTCATTATCTCGTCTGCGTATCTCTGGGCAAGACAGCCGCAGACTATGATCCCCCTTATCCTTCCTTCCTGCTTTTTCCTTCCGGCCTCTATAATGGTGTCTATACTCTCCTGCTTGGCATCTCCTATGAAGCAGCAGGAATTGATGATGATGATATCCGCTTCGTCCTCATCATCGCTCATGACATATCCCCTGGAGGATAAAAGCCCCATCATCTGTGAGGAATCAACGAGGTTTTTATCGCATCCCAGAGACACAAAAAAAATCCTGATATCATCAGGATTTCTTTTTATATCGCTGTGGTCAGACGAAGGCCTCATCCTGATCGCGGCTCTCTATTTTAAGCTTTCCCTCGTAAAGCTCCTCTACCGCGGTAGAAAGGGGCTTGTCGTACTCCGTAGTCTCTATCATGGGATCCGCCCCGTCCACCAGCTGCCTTGCTCTTTTCGCCGTGGCAAGCACGATGGAATACCTCGAGTTTACGATAGGGGCATCCCCCTCCTGTACGTCAGCGTTTACGACGTCCATTAAGTCTCCGTATGATGGGTGTAACATATTATCCTCCTGATCTTTTATTGTATTTATATTGACCCCTGAAGCAGTCTATTTCGCAGAGATCGTTTTATCCTGTAATACTGTTCCTTATTTTCATGTCCGCAAGCTCCGTCCTTATCCTTTCGATGAACTCGGCTTCATGATGCACCGCGTGATGAGCACTTTGTATGATCTCATGCACCCTTCTCGTGCATTCATCTATACTATCATTAATCACGAGATAATCATAGTCCTTTATGCTTAAGGCTTCCTCCGCGGCTCTTTTCATCCTCTTCGCTATGACCTCGTCAGTCTCCGTCCCTCTCCCCTTAAGCCTGGCGTAGAGCTCCCTGGCGCTCGGCGGGGTGAGGAAGATCAGCAGCGTATCAGGGTATTTCTTTTTTATCTGCATCGCGCCCTGAAGCTCGATCTCAAGGATCACGTCCCTTCCCTCATCCATCCTGCTGAAGACGAAATCCTTTGGAGTCCCGTAGTAATTGCCTACATACTCGGCGTACTCCAGCAGGGCATCCTGCCTTATCATCTCCTCAAACTCTTCCCTGGTCTTGAAGAAGTAGCTTATCCCTTCCTTCTCGCCGGGTCTTGGCTTCCTCGATGTCGCCGAAACCGAAAGGGCATAGTTGTCATGCTCCGCTGTCAGCTTTTTCATGACGGTTCCCTTGCCGGAGCCGGCAAAGCCGGAAACGATCGTCAGTATACCACGGCCGGTGTTTGACATTCAAATCCTCCTG
>CACZNY010000089.1 GCA_902782655.1 uncultured Lachnospiraceae bacterium | reverse complement strand
CCCCTGTATATGTGAAGCTGTGGTGGATCCGGATCAGAATTTTGAACCAAAGTCCTCCTCTAAGGTCATGCCCGACGGCAGCATAGTATCACCCTCCCTCGACGACATGAGTCCTTTTTTGGAAAGAGACCTATTCGACAGTATAAGGTATTAGTAATGACAGGCGGTGTGCGGACAATGAAGACTATCAGTTTCATGATACCCTGCTATAACGAGAAGGAAAATGTGGTTCCCATGAGCGAGGCCATAGTGAACCTTATGGGAAACGAGCTCAAGGCTTATGATTACGAGCTTTTATTCATAGACAACTGCTCCACGGACGGTACCAGGGAGCTTTTGAGACAGATCTGCGCCGGAAACAAAAAGATAAAGGCCATATTCAATGCCAAGAATTTCGGACAGTTCAACTCGCCTTATCATGCTATGTGTCAGACTACCGGAGACTGTACTGTATCGCTTTGCTGTGATTTCCAGGATCCCGTGGAGATAATACCGACGTTTGTAGAGGAATGGGAAAAGGGTTACAAGATAGTCTGCGGCATCAAGGCCACCAGCAGGGAAAATAAAATAATGAGGTTCTTAAGAACCTGCTATTATAAGCTGATACGCAAGATGTCCGATGTGGAGCAGATAGAGCATTTCACGGGCTTCGGACTTTATGATAAGAGCTTTATCGAGGTTTTGAAGACACTTGATGATCCCACGCCCTTCATGAGGGGGATAGTGGCGGAGCTTGGCTACAAGAGAAAGGATGTGACTTACGAGCAGGCAAGGCGTGCTGCCGGAAGCACACATAATAATTTCTTCACGCTATATGATGCGGCTATGCTGAGCTTTACCACATACACAAAGATGGGACTCAGGCTGGCTACGATATTGGGGTTCATCCTGTCTGTACTGAGCCTTATAGTGGGGCTTGTATATCTCGTGATGAAGCTCATCTGGTGGGACAGGTTTGTAGCCGGTATGACACCTATCCTTATAATGGTGACAGTCCTTGGATCCGTACAGCTTTTCTTCATAGGACTGCTGGGGGAATATATCCTGAATATTAACAAGCGTGTCCTGCACCGTCCCCTGGTCATAGAAGAAGAAAGGATAAACTTTTAATAGCGATGACCGGAGACAGGAGGATAAAAAGGATCGGCGTAACCGGAGCGACCGGAGCGATAGGGCTTGCACTCACGGAAAAATGTCTGAAGCAGGGGATAGAGGTTTATGTTTTTTTGAGACGCGGATCGAAACGAAATGAAAGGATAGCCGATGATCCCCTGGTACATAAGGTCTATTGCGGGCTTGAGGAAATGGCAGAGTATGATACAAAGGATATCCCCGAGCTGGATATCCTGTATCATTTTGCATGGATGAAGGCCTTCGGCGAGGAAGCGCGGGATGACCTTAAGACCCAGATTAAGAATATAGAATATGCTGTGGATTCGGTGAACCTCGCTAAAAGACTTGGCTGCAGGAGATACATAGGCGCCGGAAGCCAGGCGGAATATGGCAGGCATACGGAGGCTCTTGGCTCCGGTACGCCATGCCTTCCCGAGACCGGCTACGGCATGGCGAAGCTTGCGGCCGGACAGATGACAGGACTTGCATGCAGGAAGCTGGGACTGGAGCACATATGGACAAGGGTACTCTCGATATACGGACCGGGAGATGGGGAAGGCACTCTTGTGATGTCGGTGATAAGGGATGCCCTGGCCGGCAGGAATCCGGAATGCACTAAGGCCGAGCAGATATGGGATTATATGTACAGCGGGGATGCGGCTGATGCTTTCCTTGCATTGGGCGAAAAGGGTGTGTCGGGGAGAACCTATGTGATGGGCTCCGGAAAAGCGGCAGCATTAAGGGAATATATTGATGAGATATGCGCCGCTTCGGCAGAAATATCAGGAAGCGGAAGGGTGAAGCCGGGATACGGGGCAAAGCCCTATGGAGACAGGCAGGTAATGTACCTTAAGGCTGATATCAGCGGACTGGCAGCGGATACAGGCTACAGGCCGCAGACTTCCTTTGAGGACGGGATACGGAAGACCGCAGCCTGGGTAAAAGAGAATATGTCCATATGAGAGAGATGCCGATATATGTATAACCGAGGTCTTAAAGGCTGGATAAAGCATTTTGACTTTATGCTGCTGGATCTTATCATCATAGAGCTTTCATTTGTCCTGGCGTACAGTATCAGACACAGGGGACAGCTTATCTTTGACAACATGGAATACAGGAGCATATTTTTCGTACTGGCTCTGGCCGTTCCCATGGCGTCTGTTTTCTTACGTATTCATTCCGGCATATTGCGAAGGGGGTATCTGAAGGAGATCACGGCAGTCATCAAGCTTGTGATCTTTACGGCGACAGTCCTGCTTGCTTATATGTTCTTCGGTAAGATATCCGAGGTATACTCAAGACTTGTGATGCTGTATTTCATTATCCTGTCACTGGTGTTTGTATATGCATCGCATGTAGTGTGGAAGTTAATGCTGATAAGATTCGGGCGTAACAATGATGTCCGCGTAAGGCATATGTTCCT
>CACZNY010000088.1 GCA_902782655.1 uncultured Lachnospiraceae bacterium | reverse complement strand
GATCATAAAGGAGATAGATTTTAAGCCCTATACGATCGTATTTCTGCCATGGATCAAAAGTCTTCATTCCGATCACCGCTATGCGGCTGTATTCTGCATGGATGAGATTGTCAGGCAGAAGGCAGATTGTTCATGCTATTTTTATGAGATCAATGCACCTTTTTATGAACCTACGCATTATATTGATATAACCGGGATAGTAGATGAAAAACGAAGACTCGTGCGTTTTCATACGGATCAGAACGAACAGGAAAATGTCACTCTTTCGTTGAATGCTTTTCGGGCTGCTCAGATGTTAAAAAACCCCGAGATAGAGTATGTTGAGGCTTTTGAAGAAGTGGATATAGATCTGCAGGAAAAATGAGAATAAGGGAGAGCATAAATGACCGTAAAAAAGGAAAAAGACAATAACAAGCTTATCGTGAGGATAACGGGAAGCGTGGATGCCAATACATCGGAAGAACTTCGCAATGAGATCATTGATGAACTGGATGATATTGCTGTTGTGTGGTTTGATATGAAGGAAATGGACTATATTTCCTCGGCAGGCCTCAGGGTCCTCCTTGAGACATATCAGACGATCGAGCCTGATGAGGGTAAGATAGTGCTTGCCAATGTGAGAGAGGAACTGAGGGAGATTTTTGTCCTTGCCGGTTTTTCGGGCTTTATGGAGATGAACGATTGAAGCAGATAAGCAGCTTCGGAAAAAGTGGCCTGTCGACAAAGGTTTTGCGGACAGTTCTTATATTAATGGCTATCATAGTTGTCGTAAGTATTGCAGTGGTCATTTTCTCTTTTCATAGGATGCACCTGGTGCTCACCGATGCCGAGGCAAGGAAACAGGATCTTGTTTCGGATAAGTCCGATGCAACTACCATGAGGCTTACGGAAGACAGTCTGATGAAGACAGCTACATGGGCGGCTGATCAGATCGATAGTGAATTCTGGATCCTGGAGCATGATTTTCTTGTGTTGGGAGAGCAGGTAAAGGATGTGTTGATCAACCCCGATCATTATACTGTACTTCCTCTTGAAGAACCAAAGCCTGAGAATCAGGGGAAATACGTTTTACAGCTCGTGCTTCCTGAAGGATATGACCGTCAGGATAAAGACATGAGAGAGAGAATGGGAAGACTGGCCAATCTGGGCCCTATGATGGAGGAAATAGTAAGAGGAAATGAAGGGTTTACGTGCGAATGTTATATCTCGACTCCTGATGGGGCAACACTTGCAATGGATGACATGTCCGGGGAAAAATATGAGAACGGAAGCCTGAAAGCATATGATGCAAGACAGAGGCCATGGTATAAAGGCGCCATGGAAAAAGGAGAAACCTTCTTCTCGGTGCCGGTACGGGGATATTTTTATGATCGTGAGGAGATAGTATTCGGAGTGCCTCTTTATGTTGACGGAGAACTTACGGCGGTCCTTGAGGGATCTACATTGACCGGGACACTGAAAAGAAAGCTTTCGGAGAGAAATATCGGTAAGGACAGTTTCTCAATACTTATCAATGAGAAGGGACAGCTTATTTATTCCCCTGTTGAAAGCGGCGAACTTGCGCTTGGAGAAAAAGAAGATGATATAAGGAAGAGTGCGGCCCCCGTTCTTGCTGAGATCATTGACAGGGCTCTTGGCGGAGACAGCGGATTTTCCGAGGTAACGGTGGATGGTAAAAATTATTTTTCCGCTTATGTACCGCTTGAGTCCTTTGACTGGGCGCTTATAATGTTTGTATCATCTGAAGAAGTGAAGGAACCTTCACGCGCGCTTGTTTCGGATATGGAGGGTATGTCAGATGATATCTCAGAATACTATATAAGGCTTGTGAGGTACACGGCGGTACTGCTGCTGGTCGTTCTTGTGGCTTTTACAGTTATTGGGCAGGTCATCATCACAGCTTTCCTGAAAAAAACCCTGTTACCCATGAATCTCATGACTGAGAAGATAAAGAATATGACTGGCGACGAACTCGTATTTGAAGTTGAGGATGCTTTCAAAACCGGTGACGAGATACAACTGCTTGCAGAGACGATCGCGGACCAGTCTGAAAGAAACAAAGCCTATTTACTGGAAATAGTGAAGATAACCTCAGAACGTGAGAGGGCAGAGGCGGAAATGTCCGCAGCCACTAAGATCCAGAACGCCATGCTTCCCCCAAAAACGGGGCCTCTGTATGACATGAAGGAGTTCGAAATATACGGAGAAATGGTTCCTGCCAGGGAGGTTGGAGGCGACCTCTATGACTATTTCCTTATAGATGATGATCATCTGGCAATTGTGATCGGCGATGTATCGGGCAAGGGTATCCCGGCGTCTCTCTTTATGGTGCTGGTAAAAAACACGGTTCAAAGTCAGCTGATGCTTGACAGCTCGGATCTTGGCAGGGTCATGGACAGGGTG
>CACZNY010000087.1 GCA_902782655.1 uncultured Lachnospiraceae bacterium | reverse complement strand
TTCTTGATACCGCCGGTCAGCATGACGAGAACCGTAAACGCGATCGAAAGAATAAAGATCAGCTTGTATATAGTATTCCTGTCCTTAAGGAAATCGGCCCAGGCAGAAAAGCCCAGACGTCCGCCGGCATTGAATATGGCTGAGATCGATGATATGATCCCCGCGAAGGCAACCAGACCTATACATTTTACGATTGGCTTCTCCTGGGAAATAAGAGCCAGTCCGCAGGTAATATTGATGTAAAACATTACCCATATTCCAATGTAGTTTGTAACGGGCTTTGTCTTAATAACCTCCCAGGTGCTTGGCTTCTTCTCATCAGCGCTGGGCTCATGCCAGTCCGCAGGCTTCGCAAGAAGCAGATGCCCGCAGAACATCATGACAAAATAAACGCCTCCGAGTATCCAGAACATCTTATACACCCCGCCCTCCATAGAGTTGAGGATGGAAGTCATTATAGGGCTTGCAATAGCTTTAGCCGCTCCGAAGCCCGCGACCGCAAGGCCTGTAGCCAGACCCTTATTGTCCTTGAACCAGAGCATCAAAGTTTTGACAGGTGACAGATACCCGGTTCCCAGACCGACGCCCATTATGAAGCCATAGCTTATAAATATGCCGATAAGAGCTAGCATACTTCCCTGATGCTGTCCGCCGTAGTATATGAAAAATCCGGTAAGTATCATTCCCGAAGCAAAACAGATGGTAGCGATAAGCGATGATTTATGGATATCCCTCTCGACTACATTGCCAAGGAAAGCAGCAGACATGCCAAGGAAGAATATGGCAAAGCTGAATGCCCATTCAACACTGGATTTAGTGTGGCCTATATGATCTGCTATCTCCTGACAGAAAACAGACCAGCAATAGACCGTTCCTATACTACAATGCAGAAGCAGCGCAGGTATCGCCGCACGGATCCATTTATTCGTGCGCCATCCGCCCTGCGCATTCTTGCTTTTTCCCATTATTTAACACCTCCGGTATTTTTCTGCAGATTAACCAACCTGTCTCAGTAGCGAGTATAATAACGCATTTTGGGGCAATTATCAATAAACATTTCTCAGCAGACCAGTGTTTCTCCTATCAGGCAAGACCTTTCAGCCTTTCAAGCTGCCTTTCCATCTCGGCAAGCGGTTCGCTGTAATCCCTATCCTCTCCTTTTCTCAGGCCGTTGGTTATTTCGATTATCGGTTTCGCGAGGGGCGTTAAAGAAAGATTTGTGGTTACACCCTTCAGGGCATGAGCGGCCGAAAATGCCTCATCGTAATCCTTTTTTCCTATCATTTCCTTCAGCTTCCCAAAGTTCTGATCCTCGAGAGCTTTACCTACGAGTGAAAGATAGAAATCTGCGTTGCCCATGCATCTGGCAACCGCCTCCTCCGTATCTGCCCCGTACTCCTTTAATTCTTCCAGCGTGATCATTTTCCGTTCCCCCGTCGTTACCTCAAAATTCAAAGAGCTTTCGAAGCATTATTACCCGAAAGCCCTTTTCTTTGCCTTATTTAAAACTGTAACCTGTAAGAATTCTCAATGGAGAGAGATATTCTGCAGTGCATTCGTCTGAGCTGCGCGGTCTTCCTTATTCTTCTGAGCCATCTGCTGCTGAGCCTTGCTGAGAAGCTGATTTTTCCTGAGCTTCATCATCTCGGAGGCCATGTCTGTATCCTTCACCCTTGAATAAGCCGCTGTCGTATTCTCATGCACGTTTGCAAGATTCTTTGAGGTGGATGACATCCTGTTGTACTGGGCGCCAAGTCCCGATCTCTGATCCTGCAAAGACTTTATCGCATCGGATATAGGCTTCAAAGCTGCCCTTGATCCTTCAGCCGTCGTAAGGTCTATGCCGCCTACTCCCAAAGTATCGGCATCCATGGATTTCATGCTTATCTCCACCCGGTTTGATCCGGTATTATCGGTGCCTGACTGGATATCGGCGCTTCCGTTCTCCAAAACATGCATCTCATTAAAGGTGGTGCTGCCACTGACTCTGTTTATATCCGAAAGAAGCTGTCCCGCCTCTTCATTGATCGCACTGCGCTCATCCGCCGAAAGAGTGCCGTTAGAGCCTTTCATAGCCAGATCATTAAGTCTCTGGAGCATTCCGCCCATTTCGTCCATCGCTCCGTCTGCGGTATTGACCATGGACATTCCGTCACTTGCATTATCTATCGCCTTATTAATGCCCTGGATCTGCTTCAGCATCTTCTC
>CACZNY010000086.1 GCA_902782655.1 uncultured Lachnospiraceae bacterium | reverse complement strand
TTTGCATGACGGAGATAGGTCCGTCGACGAAGAGCGGCATGCCGCTTATCTCGGCGGTAGGCTTCCTCTTTTCCATAGCGCTCGGTACTTATTCCGTAAAGCAGATGAGCGGAAAGAAGTAGCTGTCCGCAGCCGCCCGGCTGCATCACCGGACTGATGCTGCTCATGGACAGGCAACTTAGTGTACTACCGTTTAAGATACAGCTTCGACGCCACCGGAGCCGTCCGAGCCTCGGGCGGCTTCGTTCATTTATCACGGAGCTTCGAAAAAAACAGCGATCTGTGGTATATTTGTGTGTGGCATATTGAAGCATCGACCAGGAGGCGAAAGCAATGATATTTGGTATGACGATATATAAGATTCTCTGGTTTTTTATGATCTATTCGGTCGTGGGCTGGATGATAGAGGTCAGCTTTCATGCAGTGACTATGGGCAAGGTAGTAAACAGGGGCTTTTTGAACGGGCCTCTTTGTCCCGTATACGGAAGCGGTGTCCTGATGGTGCTCGCAGTCCTGAATGTCCTCGGGACCACCCTCGGGGTCGAAACTGACCTTGATAAAGCAAGTCCTCTGCTTCTTTTTGTTGTCGGTATAATTTTCGCCACCCTGATAGAGCTGATAGCGGGCTTCATGCTGGACAAGCTGTTTCATGCAAGATGGTGGGATTACAGAGACAGAAGGTTTAACCTGAACGGATATATCTGCCTGGAATTCAGTATCATTTGGGGGCTTGCGATAGCCTTTGTGCTGCGGGTGATCCAGCCTTTTTTTGACAGGATGACAGATATGATCCCGGTCCTTCTCGGACAGATACTGCTTGGGATAATGTATATCATCTTCGCTGCCGACCTTATCATTACCGTCATGACGATCCTTAAGCTCAATAAGCAGCTTGAGCGGATGAAGGGTATGGAAGCCGCCATACTGAAGCTCAGCGACGGAATGTCTGAGGTCATAGCCAACAATACACTGAAGACTGTGGACAGGATCGAGGAAGGCAAGCAGAAAAACGCGGTCAAAAAGGAGGAGATCATGTCTTCGCTTCAGGAGGCGCGTGACAGGCACAATGAGTCAAGGGAAGAGAAGCGCCGTGCTCTTGAGGCTCAGTATGAGCACATGAAAAAACAGCTTATGTACCATAAGATGTTCGGTACCGGTATGCTGCTCAACAATTATTCCGATCACGGCCACAGCAGATATCAGGATATCATCGGCAGGATAGCGGGAAAAGACGGAAGGGATAAAGACAATACATAAATAAAGGGGGAGTGAACCATGGTAAACCATCCGGTAATAATGAAGATGCATAACGATAACGGAGTCCTGTACAGGCCGCTGTATGAGAAGGATCCTTTTTATTACAAAAGAAGGATCTTCATACCGACCACAGGGCTTAATAACATCGAAAGACCCATAGAGGACATCATTGCCGACAGCATCAGGGAGGTAGTGGATGATGCAGCGGCCGCGGTGAAGGAAACCGCTGAGGAGATCGCCAGGGTGAGCGATCAGATCGAAACCGAGGTATATAAAAGGCTTGAAAAAGATGTGCCGGTGATAAAAGAGGCGTGGAAGGAGACTATAAGGGAATTAACCTCCAAAGCACTGGAATTTCTTAAGAAATGAAGACTTCTTGAATGAGAAAAGAAAATGGTAATAAAGATTGATGAAAATACTTTTGACAGCTTTGCTCCTCTGATCCCTGAGGAGGTAAGGAAATATGCGGAGGACGGCGAGGCCTTCTGCCTTGGATCGGTCAGGGATGATACTGCCGCAGGCATCCTTGTTTTCAGCATAGGTGACGGACTTGATGTCTGCTGTGATACTCTGGCTATGGCCACGGTACAGTGGTTATTTACTGCGGAGGATTTCAGGCATCAGGGCGTAGCAAATGAGCTTATGGATGCATTGGAGGAGGTAATTCAGGAAAACCCTGAGACGATTATAGCCAGTTATATCCCTGACGTTAAAGAAGTTGAGGATCTTGAAGCTTTTTTTTCATTCCGGGGGTTCGAATTTGAAGACCGGGGTATCCCTCTCATGACCATAACAAAGGATGACTGCAGGGAACAAAAGACCCTGAATCCTGCGGGCGGCCTGAAGAAACCCCGCGGTATCGCCCCATTGGATGAAATACCCAAATACAGGTTCAGAGCAACGATAAAAAAGATGCTTGAGGATGAGGAATTCCTGTATTACTCCAATCTTTCTTATGACAGGGATGTTTATCACAGGGGAATGAGCTTTGCCATAATGAATGGGGATGAAATCTCATCTATCGTCTTATTCAGGAGGATATTAAATGATGAGCTGCATATGGTAATGCTTGATGCTATGGCAGGTGCAGATCCGAGGGAGATCCTTGAACTGCTTAAGTACTCAGCGGGCAGCTACTATCTGAACGAACCGGACAGGTTGAAAATCAAGCTAACACTGTGGAAGGAAAAAAGCCAGAATCTCGCAGCTTATATTTTCCCGAAAAAGAAAAGTGTGCTGATCAGAAGGGGCTATAAGAGGTGACAAGTGGAAAGCTCGGCAGAAATAGGAAAAATTAAAAACGAAGCGGAAAAGCTTAACGAAGAAGCAAGGCTTGAGGTGCTCAGTGAGCAGGACAGGCAGGCCGGTTTCGCAGGCAGCTCCGAGTATGAAGGTAATGAGCGCGTCAGCGAACCGGGTAAGGTACGGGTCAGGGAGGTTCGGGAAGCTGTAGTGGCGGACCTTAACGGGGAGAGATTTTCTGCCGGGGAGAATCCGGAGATCAGGCAGGCAGCCGGCGGAGTCCGGAGCGTAAACCACGCTGAGGATGTAAAGAAAGTCATAACGGATACTCTGAGTAAGGAGAGCTATGCTCCGGCTGAAGACATGAAGATAAAGCCCCCGGCGGATCAGTCCATACAGCTGAAGATAAGAGCGGCGGAAAGGACTAAGGCTGTCCGTGATGCCTTCATGGAATTCGGTTCGAGGATCAATGAGGTATGGGAGCTTCTTAATGTAAAGAAGGACAGTCCCGAAAAAGGCTCTGTGTATTATAAACAGATGCGGGATGCGGCTGAGTGGGTAAAAGTGCTTACCGGAAGGCTCAGGGAAAATGAGGAGGATCCGGAGCACAGCAAAAGCGCGGCTCCGTCAGAGGGAACTCTTGTGGAGGCCATGATGCGGCTTTCGGAAACCTCTCATATCTATTATGATACCCACAGGGGGTGGAGAGCCTTCAAAAAGGGTGAAAACCGGAAGGAAGCCTGCAGCAGGATACGCGATATAACCTACCATTTCTTCAACAGAATGGGATTGAAGCTCAATAATGAAGGCCTGATAGACAGGCATGCCGCCATAAGTCTCGAGGGAGAGGATGAGGGCAAGGCAGAGAGCAGGCTGAAGGAGCTTGTGAAATATTATAAAAAGTGGAGGAAGCATTTCGCCTTCAATGAGGCTGATGAGAGGGCAAACATAAAGGCGAAGACCGATCTTTTCGCTGCTTATGAGCATGAGATCAAGGTGTACAGGGCTGTCTATGAAGGCAGGTCGAAGGATATGGATCCTGACATTGCCGAGATAATAGATGAGGCAAGGTATTATAAGATACAGAACAGCGTGCTGGAACGCTTCGAGAATGACAGGGTCACCGGGGGCGATGTTGTCCGTGAAATAGCGAAGGAGCATACCGACGAGCTTGACTACAAGGAGAAGGCTGAAGAAGAGCTCAGCGACCGGGAGGTGGACAGGGATCTTACGGATGAACAGCTTGCAGCTGTGGAGAAGATCGACCGCTGGTTCATCAGGAATTACAATAACGGCGGTCTGGTCGGAAGGCCGTTAAATATCAAAAACCATCACGGAGAGATAGTTTCCGAGCTCATGAGCAGGACCAAAAGGGAAAGGCTTTTCATTTATTACCTGATAGAGACCGGTGCCAGAAAGAATCCAAAGGTCTTTGATGCCTATGCTTCCCAGACGGAATACAAACCGGATGTCGATAAGCTCAAGAAGCAGATGATAGCTTCGAAGCTCAAGCTCATGTCAAGGCTTGTGGGCGGATATGTATATATGCATAAGCTTACCGAGGCATTGCAGATAAACAGAGACTATAAGGAGCTGATAAAGGACAGCGCTAAGATCACAAGGATAGATAAAGAGGGCAAAAAGGAAGAGGAGCTTGTGGATCCGGTGGAGAAGCGCTCACTGATGCTCCGTAAAGCCTATATCAGCTGTAATAAGTACAAGCAGAAGGCAGAAGAGTGCAGCAAGGCAAATGGTGACGGAAAAAAGGCTCTGGAGGCTCAGGCGGCTGAATGTGAAAGGCAGTACAAGGCTGATCTTGACGCTTTGATAAGGGCCGATGATGCCGTCGGAGAAGCAGCAGAGAAATACGGGAGGCTTGGTGAAGACGGAGAGAAGAGCGCGGACAGGGTGAATAACCGCGCAGATGATAATAAGGTTGATTTCAAGTCAAATATGGACACTTATTTTTCAGCAGGCTCTGCTGCAGCCGAGAACCTCGGAACCGGAGTGAATGCGGCCGTGGGAACCGCAGACTTGGTGGCATCGAAGCTTGGAGGAGGAGTGTCATGGCGGCTTGCTGACAGCGAGCTGGCCAGAATGAGCAAGTATGCAAACGGATATACCGCGTCTACTATCGCCGGACTCGGACATGCCATGGCCATGATGTACGGTATCTACAATCTTTATGAGAACGGCGCAAAGATGCACGGCGGAGACATCGGCAGGGAGGTGACGGGGATCCTTAAATCAGGAGCCAGCTCTTTCATATCCTACAGAAAGGGAGTGGAGCTTGTCCAGGGCTTTTCCGAGCAGGTAAAGGATTTTGATGCCGGAAAAGAGGTCAAGGTATCATCATCCCTGAAGATAGCAAACACGGTCACTGCCGGTACCGGGATAATGATAAATGCATACGATATGATTTCTTCGGAGCTTAACTATAACAACGCAGACAATGCGGCAAGGTATCTGAACAGAAAGTATCAGGCTAAAAAGGACAGATTCAGGGCTGAAAAGGAGGAGACTGCCGAGCAGAGAAGGGAAAGGCTGAAGGAGATAAAGGAGACCAGATATGAGCAGGATATGATAAAGCTTTCCCGAAATCTGTCTGATCATAAGTCAATGTATTCAGCCTATGAGTCAGTGACAAATACAGTCTCCATGGTCTCTGTGGTGATCCCGGGAATAGGCGCTGCCATAGCCGCGGCGGTAGGCTTTATCGGCGGGGTGACAGTCAGCATACTTAATGCTGTGGATATGGGCAGCATCAGGGAGGCTCTTTTTGATAACTATTTCCATTTCAATGAATTCATGGAAAAGGTGAAGAGCAGGCTGGATGACAGCGGCCGTAAGATATATGATGAAAAAGAATTCAGAGAGCGCATGAGAAGGAAGCTCGCTGCCGCGGCAGGCTACTCGGATATGATATCCGCGGCCGATCAGATAACGAAGAGATATGCGGATCAGGTGTGCAGTAAGCTCTTTGGAGAGGGGGGAGAGCTTTCGGAAAATGACAGGAATGGTTATATACAGCTGATAAAATCCTTCGGCCTGCCTTATGACGAAAAGAAAAAAATACCCGATGCCAGGCTTCTGGCAAAGAAGATGAGCGGGAGATAGCTTTTGAAGACGGTCATGGGGGATCAAAGGATCTGATATGAGCCGATGACTTTTGGGAGGAGCATAATGGATAAAAAGATAATTCTGGATGAACAGCATAAAGCACTGGAAGCAATGGAGGGCTCACTGCAGGAGGAGCTTATCGCAGCAAAGCTTACCATACCGGAGGATGAGAATGGGACAGAGGTACTCACGGTCATCTTCCCCGAGCTTGGTATCGACGGGGACGGCGCGGTAGGAGAGCTTTTTTTCCTGCCGATATTGCCAGATGAGATATCCGTACAGCATTTCATGACGATACTTACTATAGCAGATGAGATAGAGGAAGGCCTGTACCCCGCAATATACGAAGCGATATCCTATATAAATTTCCGTCTTCCCTGCGGAGCCTATTCCCTGGATGATGAGACGGGGAGCCTTGTATATAAGCTTACCGTGCCTCTGCCGGCAGAGCTGTCGGGAGAGGAGCTTATAAGAGAGCTCAACATCTGCTCAGGCAATGCGGTGGCTGCCGTCGATCAGCATATGGATCTGCTTCTTCGCATGCTGGACGGGGATG
>CACZNY010000085.1 GCA_902782655.1 uncultured Lachnospiraceae bacterium | reverse complement strand
TATACAGATATGGGATTACGCGGCGGCGTCCCTTATCGCGCAGGAAGCAGGCTGCAGCGTGACTGACATAAAGGGGAGGCCGCTGTCCTTTGACGGACCATCCTCGGCTCTTTGCATGGCCAGGGGAGTAAGGGACATTCCTGAGGCTTTTATGGAGGAGACATAGGGTTGGAGAAAGCTCTTAAGACAGTAAAGCTTTATGATGAAAGCCCCTATGAGAGGGACTTTTCCGGGATTGTGAAGGGCATAAGCCCTGCGGAGGACGGCTGCAGGGTGATCCTTGACAGGACTCTTTTTTTCCCGGAGGAGGGAGGACAGACCTCTGACAGAGGAAGGCTTAATGGCTTCGATGTGGTCCGGGTGGATATAAGTGACGGCATTATTTCGCATTACGTAAAGTGCAGCCCGTCGGAGCTTGCTGAAGGAGAAGAGATCCGGGGGGAGCTGGACTGGGGGCACAGATTCTCCAATATGCAGAACCATACCGGAGAGCATATCCTTTCGGGGCTTCTTCATTCTCATTGGGGGTCGGAGAATGTGGGCTTTCATCTGTCTGACAATATCGTGACCCTTGATACCTCAAAAGAGCTTGATGAGGCTGATATAAAACGACTCGAGACGGAAGCGAACAGGGTCATATATCAGGATCTTCAGGTTGACTGCAGATATTATGAGCCTGAAGAGCTTTCAGGGATGGTGTACCGCAGCAAGATCGAGCTTGCAGAGGACGTGAGGCTGGTCGCCATACCGGGGGTCGATGTATGTGCCTGCTGTGCGCCTCATGTGGCGCATACAGGGGAGATCGGGCTTATTAAGATAATAAAGGCCATAAGATATAAGGGCGGGATGAGATTCACATTTCTTGCAGGCCTCAGGGCTTTTGAATATGTTTCAGGGCTTCAGGATATGACGGACCGCCTGTCGCATATGCTGTCGGAGAGTCCGGAAAGACTTGATCTCGCCGTGGACAGGATCCTCAGGCAAAACGGTGAATACAGGATAAGGATAAAAGAAGAGGCAGGAAAACGCCTTGAGGACGGGATAGCGGATATCCCGCCGGATAAACATGATGCGGTATTGTTTACGGATTCCATTGATAATGTGGTTCAGAGGAATGCGGTCAACCGTCTTGCCGGGGAGCATGGCGGCATCTGCGCGGTCTTTGCTTCCGATGAGGACGGGGGCTACAACTATATCCTTGCCCTGAGGGACGGTGATGCCAGGGACATTTCAAAGCTCTTAAAGGAGAAGCTTTCTGCCAGAGGCGGCGGATCCTCAGATATGGTACAGGGAAACGTGAAGGCTTCAAGGGAGGAAATAGTCAAAGCGCTTGGTATAGAGGAGTGAGGAGCACCGGCCGGCGCTAAACAGCCGGCGGCTGTCTGCTCCTTGATTTATCCCTTTCACAGTGGTATCATATCCGATACACTGACATCCGGCGATCAGTCCGGATATCTTTCGTTCAAAGCCGGGATATCAGCGGTTTCTCCGGCACAGCTCATTTTTTCGATACGGGATTTCATTTTTTAAAGTTTGGCTTTCGGGTCTTATTCTGCATTCAGTCTGTAATATCCATTGATTCTGTTATTCCTGAAAATTCAAAGGAGATATGTAAATGAAAAACGAAGACGTAAAAGTCATTGTACGGGCTCTATGTATCATGAGCCTTACGCTTTTTATCAACCTTGTATTTGTACATCTTATAGTATACGCATCCCCGGCCATGGAGATAGAGGCTTTTGACGCGGCGGGACATGAGGTCATTTTCAATGACGGAGGCTATGCCGTGAATGCGGGTCCCGTAAGGTTTGTATTCAATGAGGACAGCCTGTACGGAGAGGGCATGTATCTGTACGACGATATGGACGGCGGGATGCTTAATCCCGTGAAGGACGGGGAATATGTACTGTACCCCGGGGAAAACAGCGGAACGGTATCCTTCTACAGGAAGTATTCCGATAATGAGGCGAGGCTGCTCTATACATATCATGTAAGGTTCGTGGACGGCATATTCGATAAGCCTGAGGCTTCCCTAATGGAATGCAGGGAGGGGGTAAAGCTTACGGTGCTTCCGCTAAGGCGCTCGCATGTCTTCTGCAGCATTAAAGGGAGGAAGAACGGGGACTTTCAGGAGCCGGATAAGATCAGCGGCCGTATTTTGGCCGGTTACGGTATCGGGGGCGTACGGTCTGAGTCAGATAATAATGAGCCATTATCAGAGGAGATCGGGGATGAGACTGAATTTTTGCTTGCAGAGGACGATGTATACGATATAGCCCTGTATTCCGAGGATGGGCTGGGGCACAGAACCTATGCCGATATCCCGTCTGAGATCGTCCTTGACAGGAAGGGGCCTGAGATTTCGGCAGGGAGTGCTGAGATCACTGGAGACAGGCTGTCTCTCATGCTTGGTGCGAAGGATGAGATCACGGGAATATCCTTTGTCACGATAAAAGACGGTGACAGGAGGCTCTATAGCGGGAGCGGGGAGAAGGAAAAGGTGAATATAGACATCTCCGGTCTGCCCTGCGGCATAAGGAAATACAGCATCAGGGCTTCCGACAAGGCGGGAAATGTCTCGGAGGAATACTTTACCGTGGAAAAAAAGGATCTTATGCCGCCGGAGCTTAAGCTTGAAGGGGCATCGGATAAAGGGGTATACGGAAGGGAGGTGAGGATCAGGCTTCTGGCAGAGGACGGCGAGGGAGATGAGTGTACAATAAAAGAGACAGTTAAAAGCTACGGGCTTTCGGGAGAGCTTATCGGTGAGGAGGTTTGCGCAGAGGACAGCCTGACCTTTGATAAGAGCGGTATATACATAATAACAGCTGAGGCGTCGGACAGCGCCGGGAATACAGCACGGGACAGCCTTGCCTTCGCCATAGACAGGGAAGCGCCGGTGATCACCGGCCTTCTGGGGCTTGACGGGAGCAGGCTTAAGAGCTTCATGCTTCGTAATACTGAGGCCATAGCATCGGACGACAGCATGGTGCAGGTAAGGGTGCTGCTTAACGGCATGGATTATAATGGAGCCAGGGTCACGAAGAGCGGAAGATACAGGCTTCAGGTGCTTGCAGCGGATGAATTCGGCAATACCGCGGAAAAGGACGCCGGCTTTGAAGTACGACCGGTCGGATTTTAATACATGCGATAATTCAAAAGCAGAACCGTCCTCTCAACTGACTTACTATTCCCATCTTTGACAGCGGGAAAGAATAAAAAGCCTCGCAGGTTTATTTATCGTCAATCCGATGCTATAGTGTACTGACACGTTCCTCTTTGAACTAATCGCGCAGAATGCATTTTCATTCTGCAAGAAAGAAAATCTAAGCCGCAGCGGACTGCGTATTGAATTGACTGATCGGCCTTGCTGTGCAAAGTATGGGGATACGTGGTAAGATTAAACGAGAAAACTTTATGGAGGACGGTGTTTTATGAAAAGGATGATTTGTTTGATCTTTATCTGCTGTGCGCTTTCGGGACTTGCAGCCTGCAGCAAGGAAGGCGGAAATGACGCAGAAAGCAGGACGGAGGAAGCTGCTGACGGAAAAATACAGACGGCCGGGGAGGCAGGGACAGACGGGAAGCCGCAGATGACAGTAACGGAGGAGCAGCCCGCGGCTGCTGCAGAAGCTGATAAGGAAGAAGCTCCTCCGGAGGAAGCTGCTGAAAGCACTTCAGACGGCGCGAAGGCGGATCAGCAGGGGGATGCCGGCACCATCACGGAGGATCAGGCGTATGAAGCAGTAAGGAAGTACTATTTTACCCAGAATCCCGGTATGGAAGATCCATCGAGCGAGGGAGAAGCGCAGAGCTATTGGGATGTAAGCACAGCTGAGAACAACGAGATAGTCGTTTTGTACAGATCCTATACAGGAGCCCTGATAAGATTTTATGTAAACCCTGCAAGCGGAGAAGTCTATATTACCGAGCAGGTTCCCGGGATAATAGATGATGAACAGCGCACAGATGAAACCTTTAATGTCAGAGATTATATGTGACAGGAACCGCCTCGTGGCCGGGGGTGTTTGGAGCAGAGCGTTATGAAGATCGTCAGAAAACTCAGAGATTGCTTCAGGAAAACGTACAGATGGATCCGGCATCGCCTGAGCAAAAAAGCATTGATCATTATCATTTCCGCAGTGGCCGCCCTGATAATTGCGGTCATTCTGGTCAGTGTATTCAAAAAAAGTAAGAGAACCGATGCCCAGACCGATAATGGTAATGAGATCTCAATTACAACAGACGGAGCGGACAGTACAGCCGTCGGGGATGATGCGGATGAGGAAGAGGTGCATATAGTAGAGACGGCGACTGAGGGGACTAAGGTAGAGTCCTCAGAGGAGACGACTGTGCTGGCAAAAAAGGATGGAGCAAAGCAGGGGTATCTTAACAGATGCGTTTTTCTTGGCGATTCCAGGACTGTCGCCATGGTCAACTACGGATTTTTTAATGATGACTCCGCCCTTGCGCAGATCGGCATATCGCATCCGTCATTTGCAAAGAATACCTTTATCAATAATGCCGGAAAGGAATATACGTTAAAATCCTATCTGGAATCCCATCAGGCGCCCGTTATCTACATAGCTCTGGGGGTTAACGGGATCAATGATCCGAGCGAGGACCATTATAAGGAGACCTTTCTGACGCTGATCGATGACGTCGCGGAAATGGCGCCCAATTCCAATATAGTGCTGATGGCGATAGGGCCGGTGGATGATAACGGAACATATCAAAAGACGGTTCAGAACGCATGGATAGATAAATACAACGCTTTTCTTCTCGATACGGCAAAGGAAAAGCATATTTTCTATCTCGACATAGCAGAGATACTTAAGAGTCCGGACGGGCAGGTCAGACGCGAGTATGACGCGGGTGACGGACTTCATTATTCAAAGAGCGGATGCGAGGCCATATTTGATTACATAGTGGAGCATCCGGTACCGGGAATCTCCGATGACGGTGAGTATGTCGTCAAGTATATAAAACCCGATCCGAAGAGGACGAAGGTGACAATGGATAACGGCTCAGGCATCGACCAGGATAAGCTTAAGGAGCTGATGGATATGATGATGGAGGAGACTCCTTCAACGCCTGCGGATAAGAAAGCTGATACTGCCGCAGATACCCAGGCTCAGCAGGAGCAGGCCAGGAAGGAAGAGGAGCAGCGCAGGGAAGAAGAGGAGCGCAGGAAGAAGGAGGAGGAAGAGGCCGAAAGAAAGGCTCAGGAAGAGGCTGACCGCAAGAAGGAAGAGGCCGAAAAGGAAAAGAAGAAGGCAGAAGCGGAAGAAAAAGCCAGAAAGGAAGAAGAGGCCAGAAAAGCGGAAGAGGAAGCGAAAAAGGCAGAGGAAGCCAGGAAGGAAGAGGAAGCGAAAAAGGCGGAGGAGGAAGCCAGAAAGCAGGCAGAGGAAGAGGCCGCCCGACAGGCTGAAGAGGAGGCCCGTAAAGCCGAGGAAGCACGAAAAGCTGAGGAGGAAGAGGCCGCCCGCAAGGCAGCTGAAGAAGAGAAGCAGAAGGAAAATGAGTCATCCGGAGAAACCGGGGATCAAAGCGGTGAAGGAGGGGAGGAATAGCCGCCTTAAGATACGTTATACTAGGTAAGCCGCGGAAAACATATCCGGGGGTACGGGTCTGCCGTAATAAAATCCCTGTACGCCTGTCAGGCTGACATACTTCATCAGCTCAGCCTGCTCCTGTGTTTCTATTCCGACTGCAGAAGCGGCTATATTCATTGTCTCGGCAATAGCGGACACGGACCTGATCAGAGCCAGGGCTTCCGGATCCTGCATGGAGCGGGATATGAGCGAATGGGAGATATCTATCTCCTTAAAACCGCAGTCGAGGATATGTGAAAGGTTTATATCTCCCCCGCCGAAATCATTCAGTGAAAGCCTGAAGCCAAAATCACTGAGCTCCTTTAGCGTCGACTTGGAGGAGCCTCCGGCTCCCATTATCACCTCATTGCTTATATCAAGGTATATCCTGTC
>CACZNY010000084.1 GCA_902782655.1 uncultured Lachnospiraceae bacterium | reverse complement strand
CAAAATCTTCTGACATAATTTTGAACCTCCTCAATAATATTCTTTGGGGTGGATGCCCCGGCGGTGATACCTACACAAGAAGCCGGGCCGCAAATAGCATTCTTACCTGATACCAAGTCGTCCAGTGTCTGTACAAATATCGTATTTCCACAACCGCCTTTTGCAATGTCGTAAAGCTTTCTGGTATTCGAACTATGCGCTCCGCCTATCACGATCATAGCGTCTACCTTGCGTGCAAGCTCCCCGGTCTCCTTCTGTCGGAGCTCCGTGGCACTGCAAATTGTGCGGACAGTACCATAATAATACCTTTTTTCTTCAAAGATTTCAACAATTTTATTAAAAATATTACTGTTGAATGTAGTCTGGGCTGCGAGAAAGAGCTTTTTGCCCTCCGGAGGCCTGAAATCAGCGGCCTCCGCCTCGTCCTTAACGACAGTCACAGCCTCTCCGGCGAAGCTTAATATGCCCTCTACCTCCGGATGCTTACGGTCGCCGGCTATCACTATATATTCTCCCCTTTCGGCAGCTTCGCTTACAAGATCGTGGATCTTCAGCACGAAGGGACAGGTGGCATCGATATACTTTATCCCTCTCTCCTCCATGATATCGTATATCTCCTTTGTGACCCCGTGCGACCTTATTATCACAAGTCCCCCATCAAGCTCTTTAAGCTCCCCGGGAGACGATATTATGGATACTCCCTTATCCTCAAGCTCCTTTACGACAGTCTCATTATGTATTATGGGACCGTAGGTATATATCCTGTCCTCCCCGTTTTCTATCGCCTCATACACGGTATTGACTGCCCTTTCCACTCCGAAGCAGAACCCTGCCGTTTCCGCGCAGATGACCTTCATCCTATCTCTCCGATAAGCTCTTCTATCCTTTTTACCACCTCGTCTATGGTCATATCAGAGCTGTCTATAAGGACCGCGTCGGGAACCCTTGTAAGAGGAGCCTCGCTTCTTGTCATATCACGCTCATCCCTCTCCCTTATATCAGCCTTTATGGCTTCAGGATCCGATTCCATTCCCTTTTCGATATTTTCCTTATACCTTCTTTCGGCCCTGACTTCTACAGAAGCCGTAAGATATATTTTAAGATTGGCATCAGGAAGCACGGCGGAGCCTATATCCCGCCCGTCCATTATCACATCATGGTTTTTTGCGATATTCCTCTGGAGCATCAGCATCTTCTGTCTGACCTCCTTTACCACGGCCACCCTGGAGGCCGCATCCGATACCTCCTCCGTCCGGATAAGTCCGTTCACGTTTTCACCGTTGAGCATAACGCACTGCACACCGTCCTCGTATACTATGTCAATATCAGCTCCGTCAGCCTTCGAAGCTATATCCCTGCTGTCATCAAGATCAGCCTTAAGCCGAAGCATGTAAAGCGCCATCGCCCGGAACATGGCTCCCGTATCCACATAGATATAGCCCATATCCTTTGCGGCTCTTTTCGCGATGGTTGATTTCCCGGCTCCTGCCGGTCCGTCTATAGCAACATTTATCATTTATTGTCCCTCCCTGTATAGCCTGCCATTTTGTTTTATCCCCGCGGCCGAAATAAGCTGCCGGCCGAAATGCTTTTTTTTCGTAACCCCCGCCTGATACCCAAAAAACCTTGTACTCTCCCGGCACCGTAAATTGTAAGCCTCTGCGATCAGGCATATGATCCTGCCGCATATCCGGAGCTCCAGGCTATCTGAAGATTAAAGCCTCCTGTATGGGCATCCACATCTATCACCTCACCGGCAAAATAAAGACCCCGGATCTTCTTTGCTTCAAAGGTCTTTGGATCAAGCTCCTTTACCGATACGCCTCCCCTGGTGATAATAGCCTCATCAAAGCCCCTTACCCCTTTTATCCTAAGGCTGAGATCCTTAAGGAGCCCTGCAAGAGCCTCCCTCTCCTTTACCGTGATCCCGTTGACCTTTTTATAAGGATCGATACCCGAAAGCCCTGTGATAACAGGTATGAGCTTCGAGGGCAGGAGCCTGTTCAGGGCATTCTTATACTCCTTGTTCAGACTCTCCTTAAAATCCCTCAGTATCCTGTCATCAAGCTCCTTCAGGCTTAAGGCGGGCTTAAGATCTATATGGAGCGAAAGTCCTTTATCAAAAAGCTCCGGCCTTATATCCGAAGAAGCCGTAAGTATCATGGGACCCGAAACCCCGAAATGGGTAAAAAGCATCTCCCCCGGCTCCCTGCTCTCCCAGACCTTCCTGTCACCGTCCTTTATGCGCACCTTCACGTTTTTAAGTGAAAGTCCCTGAAGCCTGGCCGCAAGCTCCCCCTCAGTTTCAAAGGGAACGAGCGACGGCGAAGCAGGTATCACCTGCAGTCCTGCCTCCCGCGCGAAGGAATATCCGTCTCCCGAGGAGCCTGTAGCAGGGTAGGAAGCTCCTCCTGTTGCGACGATGACGCTTCCTGCCTTTATAAGATAAAGCCCTCCTGCGCTGTCCTTAACCCTTGCCCCGGTACAGCATCTCTTATCCCCCTCTTCAAAAAGAAGCTCCTTTATCTCTGACTTAAGCCTTATATCTACGTCAAGCTCACGGAGCCTTTTTTCAAGCGCCCTTATCACATCCGACGAATGGTCAGACAAAGGAAATACCCTTCCGCCCCTCTCCGTCTTAAGCCTGAGCCCCAAAGCTTCAAAAAAAGCCATCACGTCGGTGTTCGAAAAATTCCTCAGCGAAGAATACATGAACCTCGGGTTTGATACGATATTGTCCATAAGCTCCGCTTCCGGGCAGTTATTTGTGAGATTGCATCTGCCCTTCCCGGTGATAAACAGCTTTTTTCCGAGCTTTTCGTTTTTCTCCAGAAGGATCACTCTTCTTTTACGCATAGCCGCGCCTATGGCAGCCATCATGCCTGATGCTCCGCCGCCGCAGATGAGCACATCGCAGTACTCAGCCATATCAGGCATTAAAGTTTATCTCCGGATAATTATAGATCTGCTTTGTATTCACAGCCTCAAGCGCATCACGGCTTTCCACGTCATACTCTGCATAGACCTCTTCGATGCCTGTTATATTCCTCATTGCGCTGTCCCTGTTCTCAGCGAAAACAGACGCTACAAGCGCTGTGGCAAGACTCATGGGCGCCGCCATGCTCTGGGCTATGGAAACCTCCTCGGTCCTGGCACAAAGAAGCATATGTGAATACATCCTGCAGGGCGAATCTGCGCTGTCTGTAAGAGCTATGATGCCGGCGTTGCGCTCATTGGCATATTCCATGGCTCTAAGTGTCTGCACGGAGTACCTCGGAAAGCTCACGCCCAGCAGGCAGTCCCTGTCGTTTATATGAAAAATAGATGAAAGGATATCCGTGGAATCCGCCCCGGATACAAAGATCACATCGGGCCGCATGATCTTAAGGTAATAAGAAAGATACATGGCGACCGGCGAGGAATTCTTGATCCCCACGATATAGACATGCCTTGCCTTGTGTATGAGCCTTGACGCCTGCTTAAAGGCCTCCTCGTCTATTATGCCGAGGCTTTCGTTCATCTTTTCCACGTCGGCCTGAAAGACCGATCTTATTATGGTATTCTTTGTCTGGCTGGTACTGTCGATACGGCCTGCGGTGACAAGCTTACCTCTCACGAGCTTTGAAAGCTCGTTCTGAAATTCGGGATAGCCGTCGAAGCCTAAGAAGACCGCAAACCTTACTACCGTAGATTCCGAAACGCCGCAGGCTTCTCCAAGCTCTGCGGCTGTCATGAAGGCGGCTTTATCCGTCTCTTTATTGATATATCTGGCTATAGCCTTACGACCCTTGCTCATCTGAGCAAAGCTTTCGTTGATCTTTCTGAAGATATCGCTGGAATTATCCATAGAATGCGGATATTGTATCCTCCAGGAGCTTCACAAGATCCGCGTCTGTCATGTCAAAGTCATCCTTTATGACCATGCAGGCTGCCCCGTGTATGAAGATCCATACCTTCATGAAAAGAAGCATGAATGCGTCCTGGGACATTCCGTTCAGTTTTTTGTATTCCTTTGTCACAAAACCATGCTTTCCGCCGTTGACCAGATCATACATATTCCTGTCGGTGCCGTTATCAAGCACGAAGATCACAGCAAAAAGATTGGGATACTTTCTTGCATAGCTGATATATGACATTCCCAGATTGACAAAGGGCTTATCGGAAACCGATCTGAAATCCAGTACATACTGGGAAAAGGAATCAAAGCATTTCTGCATAAGACCCGCCTTGAGATCATCCATGGTATTATATATCCTGAATATCGGCTGGGTAGAGCATCCGCAGAACTTAGCCAGATTCCTGGCCGACATGGCACCTATGCCCTGCTCCTGTACCAACCTGAACGCTCCGTCTATCAATCCTTCTTTTGATATAACCTGTTTTCTAGCCATATGTACGAACCTTCCTGAAATTAAGAATTCCTAGGGTGAGTAACAGACGTAATTCTATCACAAAAAAGATTAAAATGCACCTGTTTTTTAAATATTTTTTTAACTTTATTACTAACCGCCAGAACCCGCATAAATACTGGCTTCAGAGTCAAAGAAAGTCATAAAACCGTATGTTATGTTAATACGGTTTTATGACTTAAATTTTACAAACAGATTAAACAGGATAAGCCTTGGCTTCCTTGTCTCCCTTAGTGGGATCTATACCCTCCTCCTGAGCCTTCCTGTACTTGAAGAAATCAGCGGCAACCTGAGGGAACAGCGCATAGGAAAGAACATCCTCATCGGTAGGATTGTCCACATATTTCTTTGTCTCTTCCCTGAACTTATCCATCTGAGGCTCGATCTGATCTGCCGGACGGCAGGTGATGGGAGTCTCGCCGGGGATTATCTTCGATACGACCTCTGCATTCATGGGCTTAACGGTCTGGCCGTATTTGCCTCTGCAAAGATCCTTGGTCTGCTCAGTAGCCACCTTGTATCTCTCACCCATGAGCACGTTCATGACGGCCTGGGTTCCGACGATCTGGGATGAAGGCGTGACCAGAGGCGGCTCACCAAAGTCCTTACGCACTCTGGGCACCTCTTCGAGCACCTCATTAAGCTTATCGCTCTTACCCTGCTCGTCAAGCTGCTTTATCATGTTCGAGAGCATTCCTCCGGGAACCTGATACCTGAGAGTATTTATGTTCACGCCCATTACCTTGGGTGAAAGAAGTCCGCTCTTTAAGCACTCCTCGCGGTAGGGCTCGAAATGCTTGGCAACCTTTATAAGGAGCTCCATATTAAGGCCTGTATCGTATTCGGTACCCTCAAGAGCCTTCACTATAACCTCCGTGGCAGGCTGTGAGGTTCCCATTGCAAGAGGTGATGAAGCACAGTCGACCACATCCACTCCGGCTTCTATAGCCTTCATATATGTCATTGATGCCACACCTGATGTATAGTGGGTATGCAGCTGTATCGGAAGCTTGGTATTTGACTTCATTGCGGTCACAAGATCATAAGCGGCCTTGGGAAGCAGAAGTCCTGCCATATCCTTGATGCAGATGCTGTCAGCTCCGAGGTTTTCGATATCCTTGGCTATCTTCTTCCAGTACTCAAGGGTATAAGCGTCGCCAAGGGTATAGGAAAGAGCTATCTGCGCATGTCCGCCCTCCTTCTTTGTAGCCTTGACCGAGGTCTCAAGATTCCTGAGGTCGTTCAGACAGTCAAAGATACGGACTATATCGATGCCGTTTGCCACTGACTTCTGAGCGAAATACTCTACCACGTCATCCGAATAGTGGCTGTAGCCCAGGATATTCTGTCCTCTGAAGAGCATCTGAAGCTTGGTATTGGGCATGCCCTTCTTTATCTTGCGAAGCCTCTCCCAGGGATCTTCCTTTAAGAATCTGAGACAGGAATCAAATGTAGCTCCGCCCCACATTTCCACCGAATGATATCCGACCTTATCCATAGTATCCAGAATGGGAAGCATGACCTCGGTCGGCATCCTTGTAGCTATAAGAGACTGATGCGCATCACGCAGTATCGTCTCGGTAATGCCTACTTTTTTTGCCATTT
>CACZNY010000083.1 GCA_902782655.1 uncultured Lachnospiraceae bacterium | reverse complement strand
TCACTGTTTTGATACAACGACGCCCAAAGTCAAATGGCTTTTTGAACAAGTTCAAACGCCATTTAGACTTTTGGCGTTTGTATCATTAAAATCAATAATCTATTCCTTGCTAATGTCTGTATTTTTCATGTATAATATCGAAGTATTATGTAAATCGGGAATTACCCGTTTATACCGGATTGCCAAAGGCAGTCATTTAGTATAACTGCATATACCGCGGAACAGCATTTCGACCGGCAGCTGATGCGGTCGTGAGTATAGTTGAAAGGCAGCAATATATGGCAGAGATCAACAACGAGTTTAATTATTCAGCAGTAACCCCCGATATCAGAGAGCTTGCGGAAAAAGCCTATCAGTCTACACTGATTGATTCTGAACTTTATAAAAAATGGGATGTGAAGCGAGGGCTTCGCGACCTGAACGGAAAGGGAGTCCTTGCGGGACTAACCCATATCTCTGATGTCCATGCGGTGGATATTATAGACGGTAAGAGCGTGCCCGTGGACGGCTCACTTTTTTACAGGGGCTATAATGTCAAGGATCTTGTCAGGGGCATCAGCGCAAGGAATGATTTCGGCTTCGAGGAGATAACCTATCTGCTTCTTTTTGACAAGCTTCCGAACAGGATGGAGCTTGATGCTTTCAGGGAGATCCTTGCAAGATACAGGGCTTTGCCCAAGAATTTCGTGCGGGATGTCATCATGAAGGCTCCCAGCTCAAACATGATGAATACCCTCGCCAGGTCAGTGCTGACTCTTTATTCCTATGACAGCGCGGCAGAGGATATTTCGGTGCCCAACGTGCTGAGGCAGAGCCTGCAGCTTATATCGCTCTTTCCCATGCTTTCGGTTTACTCATATCAGGCTTATGCCCATTATCAGAAGAATGAAAGCCTGTATATTCATATACCGGATACAAGGATATCTCTTGCGGAGAATCTCCTTTACATATTGAGGCCCGACAGCAGCTATACGGAGCTTGAGGCCAAGGTTTTGGATATAGCTCTGGTGCTTCATGCAGATCACGGCGGAGGAAATAATTCCACCTTCACAACCCATGTGGTTACCTCTACAGGGACTGATACCTATTCGTCGGTGGCTGCCTCCCTCGGATCACTCAAGGGACCCCGGCACGGCGGAGCAAACGTCAAGGTCGTGGAGATGTTTGACGATATGAAGGAGACCATAAAGGACTGGAAGGATGAGGAAGAGGTAACCCGGTATCTTTGTGACATCCTTGACAGGAAAGCCTTTGACCGGAAGGGGCTTATATACGGCGTAGGGCATGCGGTTTATTCCCTGTCCGATCCCAGAGAGATAATCTTCAAGTCCTTCGTTGAAAGGCTTGCGCATGAGAAGGGCCTTGACGAGGAGTTTGCCCTTTATGACATGGTGGAGAGGCTTGCTCCGAAGGAGATAGCAAAAAGGCGTCCCATATATAAGGGGGTATGCGCAAATGTGGATTTCTATTCGGGCTTTGTGTATAATATGCTGGATCTTCCCAGAGAGCTTTATACTCCTATCTTTGCCTGTGCAAGGATATCCGGATGGAGCGCCCACAGGATAGAAGAGCTGTCAAATAACGGAAAGATAATCCGTCCGGCGTTTAAGAGCGCCCAGCCTGTAAGGGATTATATCAGCATGGATGAAAGGTAACTGATGATCACCCTTTGAGATATTTGCCCTGATAGTTCATAAGGACCGCGCTGTAGGCTATGCATACGAGCAGGGCTATGGCTATAAGGATGCTGAGCCCTGTGCCGCTTAGGCCGATGCGGTCACTGAAGGTAAATATTGCCGACATTATGATCATCACTATCCCCAGTATGATGTTTGCGGGAGACATTATCCTGATATAGGCTTTTTTATTCTCTTCCTTAACGTGCTTCCAGTCAATGTCCCTGCTCATGAAGTTCGATGACACCTCACCCTTAAGCTTCATCATGATCCCTGAATATATCAGATAGATCCCTGCAAGGAAGATCACTATATCCAAAAAGCTGTCCATGTTGTTCATATTATACTTACCGATACACCTTTCTTTCAGTTGAAAAAATTTATTAGTTAGTATATTATATATTTCATGAAAGCGAAAGACTTGAAAATCCTCATCTGTGATGATTCAGTCCTTGCGAGGAAGAATCTTGCAACAAATCTCAGGAAGTGCGCCATTGAGAATATCCTTCAGGTAGCAGACGGTCAGTCTGCAGTGGATACTTATAAGGCAGAGCATCCCGATATCATCTTCCTTGATGTAGTGATGCCGGTAAAGGACGGTATCACGGCGCTTAAGGAGGTCATCGAGTTTGATTCCGATGCAGTGGCCGTTATGGTTTCGTCCGTAGGCACACAGATGCATATAAGGGAGGCTGTCAAGACAGGAGCGAGGGATTTCCTGCAAAAGCCTGCCACTCTGGAGCAGATCACCTCCATAGTAGAGAGAGTCCTCAGGGAAAAGAGAGATTGACCGGTCACCTTTGAAGGAAACGCGATACGGTCTCTTTCATATCGGCAATGGAGATATGTCCGTCATGCTTTATCTCAGCGTGACGGATTTCTTTTATTGCTGAGGGCTCAGGCATATCCGTCATGGTCTTAAGCTCGTCGATCATGGAAAGACCGTCCCTTCCGGCTGAAGTGCCTTCTCCGCGTATGGCATCCACCACGCTGCCCGCGAATTTGTAGGGAGAAGCAGTGGAAGCAATGATAAGAGGAGCGTCTGAAAGAGAAGCCCTGAGACTGTATGCCACATATGAACCGACTGCGGTATGGGTATCTATCACATAGCCTGTCTCATCATAAATGCGCTTTATCTCGGAGGCGGTCTCCTTTTCGGAAGCAAAGCCCG